>NZ_CALEMX010000445.1 GCF_937910335.1 uncultured Gimesia sp.
GCTCAAACTGAGCAGCGGAGATCCCCCAAAAGAAGCTGCATTCAGAATTGCCGATCGGTAATAATCCAACCAGTTTTCGCGTTCCTTCTACTACTTGAAATAACTTGTCATTCACAGCAGTGCAACCACCGGTTGCCCAGAGGGCCCCATGTTCATATTCAACAGAGCGATGCGGGATACCCGAAGCACTCCTTAATCCGGATCGAGACCCGTCCGTTGCGACGATAAAGTCATACAACTCTGTCTGTTCGTTTGATTCCAACTTCAGAGAAACACCTGAACTCGAAACCATGTAATCCACAATACGCGAATTTTCACGCAGGACTGCTCCCGCTTGTTTCGCCAAAGAAAGTAGCAACCGAAATAACAGACCGCGATGTACGCCTAGATCTGATCGCAAGCGTTGATAATCTAAATGAATCAACCGTTTTCCGGAATGCTTGAGTGCTTCAATATAATTGAGTTGCGCAGACTGCCGATAGACATCCTCATAAATCCCCAGAGATTTCAGAATCGCTTGCCCGTTTGGCTGGATCAGAATTCCGGCACCTGCAGGACCACACTGTTTTGCTTGCTCATAAATAGTGACTTCGTGTCCCTGATGAGCGAGCAAACATCCTACAGCAGTCCCGGCAATTCCACATCCTGTGATAGCAATTTTCATTAAATCAAGCTCGATCAAAACCGGAAACTGAATCTGGAAACGGCAGTCAGATATATGAGAATATGAGAAACTGTTTCATAGCCGATTGCTGCCTTTTTGAGAAGACAGAATTCTGATTCTGCATGTCGCTTTCATTTAAGTCATCTTTTGCCTATCTTAATATTGAGTGCACGAGACTACGACTCACAAAACTTGAATGCAAGATCACTCTCCAGGAGTTTCAAACATGCGAATTGCAACAGGTGGTGTATTACACGAAACAAGCACCTATTCTTCTCTACCCACAACGCTTGATGATTTTATCAATGACCGAGGTTTGTACCGTGGTCAGGAAATCATGGAAACGTTTCCTGGATCGAATGTCTGTATTGGAGGATTTATTGACGGAGCCAAAAAACATGGTTTCGAGCTAATTCCTCTGCTTTGGACATTTGCATTTCCCAGTGGCTTAATCGAACGTAAAACCTACGATGGGTTACTGGAAGAGTTTTTACAACGCCTCAAATCAGAAGAAGACGAAAATGGCCCAGTTGACGGAGTGTTATTGGATCTTCATGGCGCGATGGTCATTGATGGGATCGAAGATGGTGATGGGCATTTCATTTCCAAAGTCCGGGAATATCTGGGCGACGATCGCCCGATTCTGGTTACACCGGATATGCATGGCAATCACACACCACTGCGCGTGCAGCAGGCAACCGCCATTTTAGGATATGACACTTACCCGCATATCGATATGAATGAACGCGGACAGGAGGCTGCCGCCCTGATGGTACGAATTGTTCAAGGTGAAGTGAAACCGGTCATGACCTTGAAGCAAATTCCTTTATTCTGGAGTACCGCCTGTCAGGTCACCGCGCATCAACCCATGAAAGAAGTCATGGACTATGCACATGAAATCGAATCGCGTCCCGGCATTCTAAGTGTGACCGTTTCCACTGGATTTCCCTGGTCGGACATCCTGGATGTAGGACCTTCTATTATCGTAGTCGCCAACGATGACCAGGATCTTGCAGATAAAACCGCCGAGGAATTCAGCTCTTGGATCTGGGAACGTCGTCGTCGCTGGTACCAACTTCCGTTTTCCGTGAAAGATGCCATCAAACAAGGGCAGGAAATCGGCAAGTTTCCCATCATTCTTGCGGATCATGCAGATAACACAGGGGGTGGCACTGCCGGAGATTCCACAGAAATCCTGCAAACTTTTCTCGATCTTAAATTAGAGAAAGCATTGATCCTGTATATAGTCGATCCCGAGGCAATTGCTTTGGCGCATCAAGTCGGCGTTGGGGGAATCATCGAAACAGAGATCGGGGGGAAATCGCACACGATTCAAGGACCGCCTGTCAAAATGAAGGCGGAAGTCAAAGCACTTTCAGAAGGGAAATTCAAATACGATGGTCCAATGTACGCCGGCCTGACCGGTAGCATGGGACCATCTGCCTGGATTCAACAAGATGAAATTTCTGTAGTCCTGGTAACAGCGCGAGAACAACCATTTGGTCCCGCCTTCGCCAAAACTCTGGGCATAGATTGTGAATCGATGAATTATATCTCAGTCAAATCATCGGCACATTTCCGGGCGAGTTTCGAGCCGTTTGCAGGCGCGATCTTTAATGTGGAAGCAAAAGCCATTCATACGCATGATTTCGCCAAATTGAATCACCAGCGCAGAAAGCATGATTTTTATCCTGTGGAAATTCCGTATGAATCTGCACCGGAGATTTAACAACCGTTGGCAAGTCACGAATACGACAGACACAAACCTCGTTAGCCTTTGACTTGAAAGCCAATTGTTTTCAGAGTTGCGCGAACGCGGTCCAGTTGATCTCCCTGAATTTCCAGTTCATCCTCTTGCAAAGAACCGCCGGCGCCACATTGCGATTTCAGTTGCTTCAATAACTCAGGAAGATCATTGCCTTCTTGAGCTAAACCGCGAACTACAGTGACTCGCTTTCCTTTCTTACGCTTTTCAATCGACAATCTGGCAGTTTGCTGTTCGGGGGGAATCCGAAAAGGAGCTTCAGGCGGGCAGTTGCATTCTTCTTCCAATTGATCACATTTTTCACACCTTGGTGGGCGATCAAAGGGTGTTCCTTCCAATAAACGCATGACTTCATCCTCACTGTGAACGAGCGTCCAATTCTTCCCAACGATTCAATAGAAATTCCAATTCATTTTGAATTACTTCGACGCGGGTTGAAGACGCAGTAATCACATCTGCTGGCTGCTTGAAAAATTCAGGAGAAGCCATTTCAGAATGCAATTGGGCCTGTTCTTTTTCCAACAGCTCAATACTGTGCGGAATTTCGTCCAGTTCCTTCTGTTCTTTGAAACTGAGCTTGACCACTTTTGTCTTTTTTGGGGATCGGGGTCCCGTTTTCGCTTTCGATTCCATCTCATTTTTCTGAGCAACCAGATTCCGCTCTGCCTGCATCAAATAATCATCATAGCCGCCAGCATACTCTTTGACTTGACCATCTTCATCAAAAACCAATGTCGCAGTCACTACGTTATTGAGAAAAGCACGATCATGGCTCACCAGCAAAAGAGTTCCGGGGTGATTGCTAATTAATTCTTCGAGTAACTCTAATGTTTCTGAATCCAGATCATTTGTAGGTTCGTCAAAAATCATCAAGTTGGTTGGTCGTGTGAATAATTTCGCCAGCAACAAGCGATTACGTTCTCCACCGGAAAGATAGCGGGCGGGCCTGCGAGCACGTTCCGGCGTAAACAGAAAATCTTGCAGATAGCCATAAATATGTTTGGGTTTCCCATTAATTTCGAGTGTCTCTTGACCCTCACCGACATTTTCGATGACAGTTTTTTCTTCATCAATCTGCTCTCGTAATTGATCGAAATAGAGGATTTCCAGGTTTGTCCCCAGCCGTATCGTCCCCGTATCCGGTTTAAGTTCTCCCAGGAGCAGCTTGAGTAGAGTTGTTTTGCCGGCTCCATTTCTGCCAATGATCCCAATCTTGTCTCCGCGCATAATCAGCGTGGAAAAATCATGGATCACAGTTTCTGAGTCATAGGAAAATGAAACTTCTTTTGCTTCAATCACCAATTGTCCCGAACGGTCGGCATTGGCCACTTGCAAATTCACATTGCCAACTTTATTTCGACGTTGAGTGCGCTCTTCACGTAATTTTTTTAAGGCACGAACACGGCCTTCATTGCGGGTGCGGCGTGCTTTGATACCTTTTCGAATCCAGACTTCTTCTTCAGCCAGTTTTTTATCAAACAGAGCATTCTGTTTTTCTTCTGATTCTAAAAATGCCTCTTTTCGTTTGAGAAAAGTGTCGTAGTCGCAAGTCCAATCGTATAAATGACCGCGATCGATTTCGATAATCCGAGTCGCCAACTTCTGCAAAAACATCCGATCGTGCGTTACGAACAACAAAGTACCGGAATACGATTGCAAAAATTGCTCCAACCACCTGATCGAAGGAATATCCAGATGGTTCGTTGGTTCGTCCAGTAATAAGATATCAGGAGCCTGCACAATGGAACGGGCTAACAATCCCCGGCGTTTCATTCCGGAAGACAAGGAATCAAATATTTCATCACCCTGCAAGTTCATGCGGGATAATATTTGTTCAACAGCATGTTCGGCTTCCCATTCATGTTCATAATAGGGAGCGGCACCTTCTGCCACGTAATCATGAACTCGTAACGCACAGCCAGAAGGAACCTCTTGCACCAGTCTGGCCACACGCAAATCTTTCTCGCGTTTCATTTGACCATCATCCGGATCAAGTTCGCCGGCAAGAATTTTCATCAACGTTGATTTCCCGGCTCCATTCCTCCCTAAGAGACCAATCCTCTCCCCCGGATTAATTTCCAGATTAATCTCATCTAACAACGAGGGGCCACCCCAGCTAAATGAAACTTGATTCAAACTCAACAACGACATAAAACAGCACTTCCGGTCATACTCTTATAAAAAAACCCGACTCGGAAAGTCGGGAGAAAATCAAACGCAAGCATAGTATGTGAAACGAAGTAGAATTCTGCAATGCCCTCAGTAATGGAATGATTCAGGCTTCTCTTGAAAAGAATCCATTCTTTCAGAATTTCAAGACCGTGACCGACCAGTCAGTAAACTCAAAATGGCAACAAATATTGATGCCCCAATGATTGACCAGACAATTGGATAATTTTTACCACCAAAGGGAATCGAAAATATTTCGGGCAGCCCCAACATATCTGCTATTTTACCACCTAATAATGCACCTATAAAACCTAAAGCGATAGATACCAGACAACCTCCTCGTGTATTACCGGCCAGTGCCCGGGCAATGCTGCCACAAATGCCGGCAACAACCAGCATGATGAGAAATTCAGGTAACCCCATAAGTAACCTCGTACTTTTCTATGCTACTCAAAACAGAATGAAATATAATTTGGTAAAATGACCCTGTATCTGAATCCATAAGATTCACAGGCGCAAGACTACTCTATGTCAGGATTGCCTGCCTGTCCAGACGCACTTAAATACTCTTCCGGTTCTAAAAAATCATTTTCAGCCAATCAGCATCACATTTTTGAATTTTCTGTCACTGTCTCACGAGATACTCGCCTCTTTTAAAGGAATTTGTTAGCATGATCTGCAGATTATTGATTCCTTACACTAGATTCACCCACTGAAAACCAAATTTGCATTGAAGAGGTTTCCCCGTGCGCTCACTGCTTTTATTCTTTTCATTTTTAACACCGCTGCTTCTAACATCTGCTTTTACAAATATCTGTTCGGCTGAAGAAAAAACGAAACAGAAGGATCCCGCCTTGGTCGCCCCGCCAGTAAATACTCAGCCGGGGAAAGACTATGCAGACGACACGCGCCTCTTCCAGGGCATTCCAGGAATGGAACGAGCCGCCAACGGACGTCTCTGGGCACTCTGGTATGCCGGAGGAACCGGCGAGGGGGAATTGAACTATGTCACACTGGTCACCAGTCAAGATGATGGAAAAACCTGGTCGGGACCGAAAGTAGTGATCGACCCTCCCGGACCCGTGCGTGCCTATGACCCGGCCATCTGGCATGATCCCAGCGGTCGGCTCTGGGTTTTCTGGGCGCAGTCATATCGCTGGTGGGATGGACGTAGTGGAGTCTGGGCGATCACCACGGAGAATTCTGATCAGGAAAATCCCAAATGGAGTCAACCTCGCAGGATTTGTAACGGGATCATGATGAATAAACCAACGGTCCTCGCAAATGGCGACTGGCTATTGCCCGTTGCGGTCTGGAAACAGAACGCCAAAGATTCTATTGAATATCGGTTCGATTTACCCGAAGAACGAGGCGGAAATATCTTCATCTCGAAAGACAAAGGAAGTTCGTTCCAATTACTCGGACAAACCAATGTTCCACAGAGGACATTTGACGAACACATGGTTGTTGAAAGAAAAGACAAAAGCCTCTGGACCCTGGTCAGAACTAGTTATGGAATCGGAGAATCCATTTCCACCGATGGTGGAAAAACCTGGTCGGCAGGCAAAGCTTCATCCATCCCTCATATTAATGCCCGTTTTTTCATCCGAAGATTGAAATCCGGAAATTTAGTTCTGGTGAGACATAATCCGCAAAACAGAAAAACGCGCAGCGACCTGACTGCATTTCTTTCAACCGATGATGGAAAAACATGGCAGGGAGGTTTGCTGTTGGACGAGCGACCGGGCGTCTCCTATCCCGATGGAATCCAAAGTGAAGATGGTACCATTTATATAATTTACGATTACTCGCGCACGGGAGAGAAAAAAATTCTAATGAGTACCTTTAAAGAAGAGGATATTCTTGCAGGTAAGCCCGTTTCCGGAAAAGTTCGACAAAGAGTACTTATCAATCAGGCCACAGCTCAAAAGTCCACAGCTCAAAAGAAATGATAAGGAGTTTCATACTCCTGGATGGCTAAACTATTTTAAATCGACCTGCAGAACAAAAAACAAGGAATTTCTAATGCGATTTCTTTTTTATCTCCTAGTTTTCACCTCTCTGACCCAGACATCGAACTCGCTATTTTCCGCTGAGCAACGCAATGTACTGATTCTCTTTTCTGATAACCAGAACTGGAATGATTGCGGCTGTTATGGAAACCAAATCGTCAAAACTCCAAATATCGATCTACTGGCGCGTGAGGGAACGCGTTACCAACAGGCTTTTGCCACAACCGCTTCATGCGGCCCTTGCCGGGGTGTTTTCTATACCGGACTCCACGTACATGCCAACGGACAGTACGGGCACCCGCATGGTGACCACAATTTCCGATTGAAACCGAAAGTGAAAACGATCTTTTCATTGCTCGCACAAAATCACTATCGGACAGGAATGATTGGCAAATATCATCTATTCCCGGAAGATACAACCATTGACTTTAAACCTAAAATCAATGGTTATCGCGCGAAAGGCATGGCAGACTTAGCAGACGATTTTCTCAAACAGAAAAGTGATCAGCCTTTTTTCCTGGTCATGGGTTTTCACGATCCCCATCCAACTTCACGTACGCAACCGGAATTGGGGGTCAAAGTCAAAGAACAGGGCATGACTCTTGAAACGTATGACCCAAACAGCATTACCGTTCCCTCCTATCTACCGGACCGCCCCGAAGTCAGGCAAGGTCTGGCCGGTTATTACCAGCAGATCAGTTACATGGATGCCGCTATCGGTCGTATCTTGAAATCTTTGAAAGCGGCCGGCAAAGCAGATAATACCCTCGTCATTTTCACCAGCGACCATGGTTCATCCGAACCGGGGGCAATGGCCAATCATTATGAGCCGGGGGTACGCATCCCATTTATTGTACGAAACCCCCAACTGAAACAAGAGTCTGCCGGAGTGGTCTCTGATTCCCTGGTTTCTCTATTGGATGTCACTCCAACAATCCTGGACTGGACAAACACGAAAGGCCCCAGATATCCCTTACATGGTCGTAGCGTTCTACCAACAGTTGGTAAAACAAATACACCTGGCTGGGATGAAACTTTTTTGAGCCACGTGTTTCATGAAGTCACCATGTACTATCCTATGCGTACGATTCGAACGCGCGATTTCAAATTGATCTGGAATCTGGAATGGCGTTCCAGATACCCACTGCCCATCGATACATTATCTCGCGCCACCTGGAATGAGACACTCCGATTACAGGAACCACTGCTCGGACAACGTACGGTAAAGAAATTTCTCTTTCGAGATGAAGTCGAATTGTACGATCTCAAAAATGATCCCGACGAAGTCATCAACCTCGCTTGCCAGCCTGAATATCAGGCTGTGCGCAAAACGCTCTCTGAAAAATTACTAAAGCACCTGGAACAAACAGACGATCTATGGCTGAAACAGTACACACTCCCAGTTTCCTGTAACACAACGGCTGCAGACCAGCAGTCTGAATATAAGTCTCTATTCAATGGTCGTGATTTAACAGGCTGGACATTAAAACGCGCCAACCGAAAAGGCTATCGCGTTGAAGAGGGAAAGCTCGTCTGCCCTGCAGAGGGAGGCGGATTTCTATTCACAGAGCATGAATACGGCGATTTCAGCCTTAAGTTTGATTTCAAACTGACAAAAGGTGCCAACAATGGAATCGCTGTTCGCTGTCCACTGGTTGATCAACGTCCCGCTTACGCAGGAATAGAAATTCAAGTTTTGGACAATAAAGGCTATCCCAAAAAACTTAAGCCCACTCAATATCATGGATCAGTTTATGATGTCATCCCCGCGAAACGAGGTGCGCTGAAGCCTGTTGGAGAATGGAATCATGAAGAAATCATTTACCGTGGGTCACAGATTACTGTGATCGTCAATGATATCCCGGTTTTGAGAACTGATTTAGCCAAAATCACAGACGCTGAGATTCTCACCAAACATCCCGGTTTAAAAAACAAACGTGGCCACATAGGACTGTTGGGACATGGCAGCCATGTGGAATATAAAAATATTCAAATCAAGGAATATTAACTCATTTGTTTCTGATTATATGTTTCTGATTATTATCTTAAAGGAAAAATCATGAGCCAGGAACCAGCAAGCCGTCGCACATTTCTTAAACAATCTGCCGTCGCGACTGTCGCCGCCAGCCAACTTGCGGCAATCGCACCAGCCAGCGCCTATCAGTCCAACGAACGAATCAGAATCGGAGTCATCGGACCCGGACGACGTGGTTTTGGTTCACATGTTAAAACGCTCATCAAGCTCCGCAATGATCATGGAGTGAATCTCGACATCACAGCAATCAATGATGTCTATTCAGTACACCGTGATCAGGCCGTTGATTATATTAAAAAAGAAACGAAGCTGGAGCCCAAAACCTATGCAGATTACCGGGATCTACTGAATGATAAAGACATTGATGCCGTCTGTATTGCCACTCCCGATCATTGGCACGCCAAACAGGTTTTAGATTCACTTAAAGCGGGCAAACACGTTTATTGTGAAAAACCGATGACGCATCATATTCCAGAGGCGATGGAGGTTATTGATGCCTGGAAAAAATTCGGTTTAGTCGTACAAGTAGGCGTGCAATCCACCAGCATGCCAATCTGGAATGAAGTACGCGAGTTAGTCAACGATGGCAAACTTGGAAAAATCGTCCAGTTTCAAGCCGAATCATTTCGTAATTCCATCGGTGGAATGTCGCGCCATAACATCATCACAAAAGAGATGACCCCGAAAACTGTTGACTGGAAACGCTGGCTAGGTGTAGAAGAGGGACTCGCACCCGACTTGCCGTTTGACCGTTCTACTTTCGGACAATGGCGATGTTATTGGCCCTTTGGTTATGGAATGTATTCGGACCTGTTTGTCCATCGCGTGACCGCAATGCTCAAGGCCACCGGCTTAACATTTCCCGGTCGTGTTGTGGGCGGTGGTGGAATTTTTCTCGAATACGATGACCGTGAAGTCACCGATGTAGCGTCAATTATTGCAGACTTCCACGAAGGCGTTCAGGGACTTGTCTCCAGTACAATGATTTCCCAGGAGGTTCCCATACGACATTTGATCCGAGGACATCATGGCACAATCGTGTTTGATAAAAACGTGTTTGGTAAAAAACAAGCTTATGAATTTATACCGGAACGACCTCAAGTCACACTCGACAGTCAGTTGAAGAAAGAAGAAGTCGTCTCAGCGCGTGTTCCAGATCAGACATTACTGCATTTTCAGAACTTCATTGACGCGATTAAAGCCGACGATCCCGCTCTGGTCAACAATTCGCCAGAACTGGGGGCGGCGGCGATCATGGTCGTGAATCTGGGTGTACTCAGTTATCGAGACGGGAAAGTTTTCCAGGTAGACCGTAACTCAAAACAAATTAAAAATGGAGATCAAAGCTGGGCAGACAACTGGGAAAAAATGTCGAAAGAACGCAGCAAAGCACGTCACGTCGCGGGATGGAAAGCCGGTGATAAAGGCAGTATTCTTGTCCCACCCAAATATCAAAAGCTCGCTGGCCCCTGGATTGATGGAAAAGCACCAGAAAACACATAACTCATTCTAATGTTATGATTCCAGAAAGTCATAGAGCTCCATCCAGCGGGATTCCAGTTCCGCAATCTCATCGACAAGCGGTTGCATTTCCGTATGGAGATCTTGCGCCGCTTCGGGGCTGGTGGCTTTCAGGAACTGATCGTTAATGGTTTTTCGTTTCTCATCGAGCTGCGCTATCTTCCGTTCAATGGCGGATAGTTCCTTCCGTGCATTTTTTATTTTACCGCCCAGCCCTTTCTCTCGTGGGGTTGCGCTTGGATTATGCTGTTCCTGCTTAGCTATCGATGCCTGATTTTGCTCGCGATGTCCTTCAGCGACTTCTTTTTTCACGCGATAGAGATAGGACTCGTAATCGCCTTCATAGCTTTTGACGCTACCGCCTGCCACTTCAATCACATCTGTTGCCACTTTCCCCATAAAATGGCGATCATGGCTGGTAAATATCACTGTCCCCTGAAATTTGACTAATGCATTTCCCAATGCTTCTACGGTTTCGACATCTAAATGGTTTCCCGGTTCATCAAGAATTAAAATCGAATAATTACCCAACAGGATACCAGCCAGACACAAGCGAGCACGTTCGCCCCCACTTAATACTTTGATAGCTTTATCCAATGCCTGTTCTTTAAAAAGAAAACTGCCTGCAACAGCCAGCATCTGTTGCAGCGTGGTACCGGGAGCCGATTCCAGTTCCAGGTAATCGCGAATGGTCTGTTCATCTGGCAAAGAAGTATAAACATGCTGCGCGTAGCAGGCGATCTTGCAGTGATAGCCCCACTTTAAATCCCCATCCAAAGGTTTCAGCGAACCTGCAATGGTGCGCAGAAATGTCGTTTTCCCCTGTCCGTTGTCACCGACAATAGCGGCCCGTGAACCATGCTCAATTTCGAGCGTGATATGATCAGCAACGCGTAAATCTGGATATCCAATCGCCAGATTGTCACAGATTAGAGCGTTTCCCTGCCGCCTTTCTGTCTGGGGAATTACAATATTTACAGTGGATTCCGCTCCTTCAATCTCGGTCAGAGTCAGCCGCGCAAGCTGCTTTTCTTTACTCCGTGCTTGTGAAGCCGTATTGGCACCCGCTTTATTTTTTGCAATAAAGGTCTCCAGTTGCCGACGTTTTGCCAGAACCGTGGCATTGGTTCGTTGATCGCGTTCCTTCAAGACTTCCTGATTTTCGAGATACTGATCTACATTTCCATTGTACAGCGTCAATTTTCCCCGCTTGAGCTCGAGCGTTTGAGTGCAGATTGCTTTGAGGAAAGAACGATCGTGAGAGACAACCAGACAGGCTCCGCGATAATGCTTTAGAAAATCTTCCAGAAGCAACTGTGTTCTTAAGTCGAGAAAGTTCGTCGGTTCATCCAGCATCAGAAAATTTGGTTCGTGCAACAGCAGGGACGCCAGTTTGACACGCGTCTGCCAACCACCAGATAGATCTTTGACAGGTCCGTTCAGAAATCGGCCTTTCAATTCGAACTCTCCAGCGACTTCTCCACATTTCCAGTCCGGTTGACCACTGTCGCGCATCAGAAAATCCAGAGCACTTTCGCCCGGTTTAAAAGGGTCGTGTTGTCTTAAATAACCAACTCGCAGATTGGGATGCCGTATGACCTGTCCACTATCTACGGATTCTTCATCTAACAAAATTCGTAACAAAGTCGATTTGCCCGCTCCATTTCGCCCGATAAACCCGACATTTTGCTCGTCCGACAGGGCAATCGATGCTTCCTTTAACAACTCCTGAGCACCATAACTCTTTGTAATATTTGATATTTCGATCAGCGTCGCCATCACTCTTCTCTATCGTTGAAACAGATTTTCTTAGAGTCATACATATACACGAGGACAGAGAAGATAACGGGATACAGAAAATGATTCAATTGATCATCCGTGCTGCGGTTGAGTTGTCTGATTTTCTTAATCCCGATTCTCACCTCTTCATGCCGGTTATAGCAATTATTTCGACTTGGAATGAACCGGAATCCCTTAATTCACCCTACATGACCTCTGTTCCTGATCTATCTTTTAAAAAAGTGCACTCATTTCAGTAACTCGGGGGATTTCGGCTCTAATTCCGATCATCCCTGACGAACGACGTAGAAAGACTGTATTTCCAGTTCTGATATTTCATGGCGAATGAAGCAAACCTTACTGATCATTCTGAGAATCTAGCCGGTCATCAACAAATGTCGGCACACAGTCAGACTATGCGCACTCCAGTTCGGATGCAGAAACGTCGTCAGCAGTACCCCCTTTCAATCATGGGCGGTCATTCAGCACCACACAACGCTTATTGCCTGTTTTTAATGGTTAACATCACGTTGTTTCTCAGACCAGCCGAACTGATCCCGGCGTTAGCGAATTTGCCGATTTATGAAGTATTGATTCTGTCATCATTTTTCTTATCACTTGATCAGATTAAACGCACACTGCAAGTTCCCATGTTAAAACGACAGCCGATTACGCTATGCGTCATTGGTATCCTGGTGGCAGTCGTGCTTTCACATGCTTCACATATGTATTTATACGGCATTCGCACCTCGAGCATCGCCTTCTTCAAAACATTAATTTATTACATTCTACTAGTGTCTGTAATCGATTCACCACAACGCCTGAAAGGGTTGCTGAAAACAGTCGCCATTACTTCTTCCGTCATGATTCTGTTATGTGTGATTGACTATTCCGGTTTGCACGATTTCGAATTCATCAAACACGTTAGTGACAGAGATGGCGTTTCTGATGCGGGTGACGCAATTCGTGTCTTCCGCATGCGAGGTACTGGTATCTTTCAAGACCCGAATGATCTTTCGGTACTCATCGTTACTACAAGTATTCTTTGCCTGTACTTTTTCAATGATCCTACAGCCAGTCCGCTCCGATTTCTCTGGATACTCGGCTTGATAGTCCTCGGAATCGGCCTGCTTTATACCAGATCGAGGGGAGGACTGCTGACATTAGGAATAGCCGGCATGGTATTTGTCTTACCCAAATATGGCAAAAATGCGGCTATCCTGTTCGCTCTCGTGGGCATGGCAGCTGTCACCGTACTCGCTGGAAGACAGGGGAATATCGATCTGAATTCAGGAACCGGTCAAGACCGAATTCTGCTTTGGAGAGAAGGATTGATGGCACTTAAATCCCCTGACCTGTTTTTTGGTATTGGGCAGGGTTTGTATTCAGATCTGGCAGGCCTGGCAGCGCATAACTCGTATGTGCATGCATTTACAGAACTGGGTCTGTTTGGCGGTACATTATATATTGGCTGTTTCTTCTTTGCAGGACTGGGATTATATCGTCTAGCGCGTTTCCAATGTTCAAACAAAGGGAAACCGATATTTCGAAATCAGGAATTGGAACGCTATCTACCATATGCAGCCGCAATTCTGGCGGCATGGTGTGGTGGCATGATGTCGCTTTCCCGCTGTTATGTCGTACCCACTTATATGATTGTCGGAGTTTCAGCAGCCTTTTTGAATCTGGCAGCAGCCAGTCTCGCGAAACCAACTCCCGTGATCTATTGGAATAAGCAGCATCTGATTCGACTGACTGGCGTCAGTTTCGGAATGTTCATTGCGTTTTTTGTATTTGTACGATTTTTTGCTCATTAAATCAGATAAGAGATCAAACACTGAAAGTCTAAAATGAATCAACGTCGATCAGTCAAAGCGAATCTGTTTGCCAACTGGCTCAATCATGGAGTGAGTCTGGTGATCGGCGTGTTTCTAATGCCTTATGTGTTGCATATCCTGGGTGACGCACAATATGGAAGCTGGATTTTCATCAATGCGATCGCCGGCTATTCGGGATTGCTCTATCTCGGCTTCGGTCAAACCATCAGTCGCTATGTGGCACACTATCATGCCAAACAGGAGTGGCAGAAACTCAATAATGTTTCCAACGTGATTTTTGCCATCTATCTGGGCATGGGGGCTCTCGCATTAGTGGGTGCTGGAATAATAGCCTGGTTGGCTCCCTATATCAGTGACTGGGGGAGCATTTCACTATATGAAATCCGAATCGTGATTCTCCTGCTCGGACTGAATGTGTTTGTAGGTCTGGCCGGCAGCGTATTCGGCGGCGTTTTGATGGGCATTCAACGTTTCGATATCGAACGGAGCGTCAGTCTGATAGGTGGTATCCTGCGGTTAATTCTGACAGTTCTCTTCCTGAAAGCCGAATGGGGTTTGCTCACGATTGCACTGATCTTTTTTGTGGTCACACTCTTCGAAAACCTGGGACACTTTTATTTTGCGTTTCGTCAGGTCAAAACATTCCGCATTGGCACGAAATACATGGATTGGTCAATACTTAAGGAATGTGGGTCCTTCAGTGGATTTGCTTTTGTTGACGCCATTGCCTGGACTTTAATCGAAGCCACGGACTCGATTCTGATTGGGATATTCTTCAGCCCGGCAGCAATCGTCCCTTATTATATCGCATTGCGCCTGACGCAGTTCATTAACATGCCCATCGCTCAGATAGGCAAAGTATTTATGCCTCGCGCAGGGGAATTACATGCGAATGACGATCACGGGGCACTGCAAAAACTGGTTTTAAATGGTGTCTCGCTCTCCTTTCTATTAGTCACCGGCTTTTTTATTGGTGTCTGTTTCTTTGGAACAACGCTCATCACAACCTGGATTGGTCCCGGCTACCCTCAAAGTCATTTGATTTTAATGGTTTTATTAGGCGCTCGGATTGTTGCGTTACCCGTCTCTATCTTCCGATCAGTCCTGTACGGCATGGGAAATGTCAAAGTACCGTCATTAATCTATATGGGAGAAGCCATTGCCAACTTAATTCTGTCGTTGATTCTGATTCAATGGCTCGGATTGATTGGTGTCGCATTAGGAACGGCGATTCCCATCTTGATAGCAGAACTATGCATCATCCTGCCTTACGCCATGAAAAAACTGAACATTTCCCTGAGCCAACTCTTAAGAAAGGCCATCGGCCCTACTCTTGCTCCCTTACTGGTGCTGCTGGGTTATTCCTATTACCTGCCACAATTTATTGAAGTGCATAATTCCTGGGCTACTTTAGTCGGTGTCGCCGCAGGAGGAGGCATTTTCCTGATAGGCACCTGGTTCATTATCGAAAAAGGCAGCTTGCTACTGCATCGATCAGTTTCAAAATCTCTGAATACATAATTTTATTTGATACACATTTTCTAACAATGAGACACTTAATGACAACTATACATTACCAAAATCATGCAACAAATCTTTCTGATATCAGTTCACCCGATGCCATTGCGCAGCCACTGTCGATCAAAGTTTATGATCACAGTCAGTCTGAATTCTGTCTGACATTGTGGAAAAAACTGGAATCTCAGTTTGATGAAATCCCGTTAATGTGTTCGCACACATGGACATCAACTTGGATCGAACATTACGGCGACTTGATTCCTCACTTCTTTGCAGTAGCATCCAGAAACAATACACCTTGTGGAATCTGCTTGCTGACTGAAGGAGTGGATCAACACGATGGACCTCTCTCACTCAACACTCTGCATCTAGGCACTGCGGGAGAACCAACGGCAGAGAGCGCCTGTGTCGAATATAATGCACTACTGATTCAACCCGCTGATCAGCATGCATTCATTGCCCAATTACTTAACTCACTTTCAGATAATCAAAAATGGGACGCTCTGCTGTTTGATGGTTTTGCCAGCCAAGAACTGGAGTCATGGGACCTTCCAGATTCAGAGCTTTCGATCAAAAAGGTCGAAAGCCATTATTTTGACCTGAAACAAATTCGTGAGGAAGAACGAAAAGTCATTTCCGGCTTTGGCTACTCCACTCGAAAAAACTTGCGCAAAAACATGAAATCATATGGAAACCTGACAACGGAATGGGCTGAAGATATCGAACAGGCAGATTCCATTTTTGCTGACTTGGTCTCATTACATCAGACTCGCTGGCAAAAAGAAGGATTGCCAGGTTCCTATGCAAGTAAACGATTCACAGAATTCCATAAAACACTCATTCAGAAGCTGATACCTAGCCGCCAAATGGGACTGTTTCGAGTCAAAATTGAAGGACAAGTCATCGGCTGCATTCAGGTTCTCATCGATCGTAATCGCGTGCTCTGCTATCAGGGGGGATCTGCCGAATATAAAGGCAAACTCAGCCCGGGAGTCATCGCCGACTACCTTTGTATCGAAGAATGCTTCAAACGCGGTTTCGATGCTTATGACTTCCTGGCAGGTAACAGCCATCATAAACAGAAAATGAGCACACACCACAGTTATTTGTCATGGGCCCAAATCCGACGCCCTCGCTGGAAATTCACGGCTTTAAATGCGTTGCGAAATATCAAACAAATGATGACGCAGATCAAAAATACAAATCAAAATACTGAAGCATAACGACACCAACAAAACACAAAACCCAAAGACAATAATCGTATTGGAAACCGTTCCATGATTAGTATCAAAACGACTGAAAACCAAAACACGTCGGTAAATCATTTTGCCAATGGCAAACGATTGCGGATTTGCCATCTGAGCCTCACATTATGCACGGGAGGTTTAGAGCGGTTACTGGTAGATTTTGCACGTTACCATAATCGCGACCAGTTTGAACTTGAGTTTATTGCCCTGGGTGATACAGGATTGCCTGCAGAAGAAATTCGAAAGTTAGGTTGTCCCGTCATTGAATATCCGTTGACAGCTGACGGCAAGGTTGCACGAATCAATCAACTGGCGAATTTCTTCAGCGTGAGAAATTACGATCTGCTGCATACTCACAATGCATATCCTCATTTTTACGGCAGTCTGGCGGGATACCGGGCAAAGATCCCTGCCACCATTCATACCCGACACGGAAGACGCTTTGGCGAGACGTTAAGTGAACGCATACAATTTGCTTTAGCCAGTCGCATCTCAGATCGCGTAGTTCCTGTTTCCGATGATACAGGTGAACGCTGTAAAAATATTGGCTGGTTGTCAGACAGAAAAATCAAACGTATCTGGAACGGCATTGATGTCGATCGATTCGTCTTTACTGGCCCAGCCGATAAATTAACAGCGATTACCGTTTCGAGATTGTCACCGGAAAAAGACCTGATAACCATGCTCGAAGCTGTCAAATTCGTCGTAAGTTCGATCCCTCAATTCCATCTGATGATCGTGGGGAACGGCCCTGAGCGAGAAATCCTGGAGAGAAAAACAGCCGCCCTGCAACTGGATTCACATGTCACATTTCTAGGAGAAAGAAGCGACATCCCCGATTTACTGAGCCAGGCAGGCTTCTATGTCTCCTCCTCACTTACAGAAGGAATTTCGCTTACTCTACTCGAAGCCATGTCTGTCGGACTTCCAGTTGTGACCACCTCGGTCGGTGGCAATCCCGAAATTGTACAGCAACCAGATACCGGCCTGCTGGTTCCTTCAGCGAATCCACCGAAATTAGCTGACGCCATAATCCAGATGTGTCAGCAACAGACTAACTGGAAGAAAATGGGACAACAAGCCCGCGATCGGGTCGAACAATATTTTAATATTCGCTCCATGATTCAAGAGTATGAACGTGTTTATCTCGATGTTTTAACGCCATTTTACAAAAAACATAAAATATGAAAACAAAATCACAACCTGAGAAACATGACATTCTGGCAACCCAGGAAGTTGAATCGATTGAGCGGCAAGATGGTCATCAAGACCTGCAGATTCGATTCGACACCTTGGACATTGCGCTACAACAGCCGGTTTCAAAGATATACCAGAGCTGGAAGCAACTCTTTGAAAATGATCCAAATTCCAATATCTATCAAAATCCAGATCATCTCGTCCATTGTATCTCCGACCTTCAGGAATCGCATACCGGACAGTCGGGATATCTAATGCTGTGCATTCAAAATGAAAAAACGATCGCGGCTGGAATCCTACTCCCCAAATCACACAACAGCAAATGCCTTAGAAAGTTGGGGCTCACTCGATTTTTTCAAGGTTATTATTTGTGTGGTAACCGTTTTCTAATTGATCCTGAATTTGAAGAAGATGAAACGCTTCAGAACGATTTGCTGAAATCTTTATTATCATTTTGCCAGAATCAAAAGGCAGCATTCTTGCTATTGGACGACTTATTGCTTGACCAACCACTCAACAGGTCTATTCCGGGTATAAATGATGGCTTTTTGAGTTTTTCTCAATCAGGTTATCAAAATCGCAACCTGATACACTTCACAGATAACCCGGCTGATTACTGGAATCAATTTCGTTCAAAATCACGAACAAAACACCGCAGGCGATTGCGTCAGAACAGTGAGATGCATCTGGTTCGCATTACCGAACCAGATCAGGTTGTTGAATTCCTTGAAAATGCCCATCAGATTTCAGTCAACACCTGGCAGACGCAGCGGTTCGGTCTACGAATCAAAAACGCTCAATCAGAACTGGATGAACTGACATCGTTGGCAATCAACAATCAGCTCCGCTCTTACTTACTCATGAAAGGTGATCAGCCAGTTGCCTTCAAACTAGGTTACCAGCACAAGGGAACTTTTCGTGATCTTGAGTTTGGATTTGACTTGAATTATGCACAGACTTCTCCCGGCGAAGCACTCTTGTTGCTGATATTCGAAGATCTAATTCAACACAATACTCCCGCCATCTATGATTTTGGCGAGGGTGATGGTGAATACAAACAAAGATACAGTTCAGAAATCACACAGAGTAGATCCTTAATGTTACTTCCTCCAACTTTAAAAAATAGATGTTTGTTAAGTTATTTATATACATCACGGTCCATGAGTCAATTATTGCGAAAAACGCTAAAAGCAACTGGAATTCACACTGCGGTTCGCCAGATTTTTCGTTATGGAAAAATCGGAAGTAAATAATTTCTCGAATTGACTCCTCAAGTATGTCAAAAACCAGAACAGGCCTGTTATGAAAATTTTATTTCTTTCAACCATATTCCCGAATTCAATACAACCCGGGAAAGGTACGTTCAATTGTTCGATGATCAAAGCGTTGTCGGAGATTCATCAGACGCACGTCATCTCTCCAATATCGTGGAAGGACGAACTGGCGCATTACATCAAACACAAAACGCGAGTCAATCGGAACTGGTCACCTGTTGAAAACACCACATCCCTCTCGGTAGATTATCCGCGATTTTATTATTTACCAAAAATCGC
>NZ_CALEMX010000446.1 GCF_937910335.1 uncultured Gimesia sp.
TTTACTCAGGCTCAATTGAGTTTTTCCAAATCACTTGAAATTTCGCCCGAATTCCAAAAAGCAATCAATGCATTAAAAAAACTCGATGAGGAATCGGAGAAATCCAAACAAAAAATCAATCCTTTTGGCCGACTCGTTAATGAATCAACCTTAAGGAAAAAAGATATTACAATATCCAGCCGAAAACTCACTGCTGAAGAACGTGAGAAAGATCGTCGTGAACTTCATAGTCTCTGTGAAGAGGTTAAAGAAATATCCCAATTAATTGTTGGCGATTTGAAAAAAGAGGTTGTGCCCAGTTTATTAAACGTAAATCGTTGTATTTCTCAAGGCGAGAAGCACTATTCCGAGCTTGATGAATCAAACAATCAGTTTTTGGACCGAGTAAAAATCATGAGGGAAGTACGGAAGCAGCTCAAGAAAAAAATGCTGGAAATCCGGGCGCATGAAGAATTAGTCAATACAACCACATTGGATAACTAAAGCATGATGCTTCAGGATTATTCCTTGTAGCGAAAAGGAATCACTTCGAGTTTTCCTTTATGATCGATCCGACAGGTGATGGCACCATGTTTGTAGGTTGTGAATATCTGAGTCTCAGATGAATAAATTTTTTGCAACTTTGAATTCGCTATTTTTTTACCACAACTGACGATGACATAGTCAGGATTGGCCCAGTGAGCCAGTTCAGCCGTATTTGCAGAAAGACTGCCATGGTGCGGCGAAAGTAAAACGTCTACTGGATCAATCACAGTTTCAGTCAGTAGCTTTTCCAGTCCTTCTCCTTCTAAATCGCCTGTCAGAAGTATTCTACGCCCCTTAAATGTGAGTAAAATTGTTAAGCTGGCTGCGTTATCTGTCTCGTATTTTTTTGAAAAATCGGGATGCAATACTTCAATCGACACTTCTGGATCTAAATAGATGTAATCCCCTCTGCCAATAATCTTCACTGGAACATGGTTTTGTTCTGCAGTGTTGCATAGCAGTAGTGTCCCATATTGTTTTTGATCGAGAAAAGATTGTGGAAAAGCCAGTTCACGTACGTACTGATCTGCAACGAGCTTTGAAGCTGCGTTGAAGTGATCTCGATCTGCATGAGATATCAAAAGCAAATCAACTCGACGAATTCCACGAGCTAACAAAGTGTTCTTGATTTTGGGATATGTGTTCTTAACAGGTGACATTGATCCTGCGTCATAAAGTATTGACTGCCCCTGGGGAGTTTCTATTAAAATGGAGACACCATGATTGACGGCAATAAAAGTGCATTGTAAGGAAGAGGAACGAGTTGTAAACAACGGGATCAGGATACCTAGAATGATCCAGATCGGAATGATTGCCAGCCTCAACTTGCGTAGAATCGAGTTTCCACTAAGCAATGTGCTAAATTGAATCGGGATGATCGCTGATAAGATCAATAAGTAATATAAAACCAGCCACCAAATTGGAGGACTCGGTAACTCAAAATGAGCAAAAGGAATTTCAGAAGCTGTTTCAACAATCCAGAGCAGGGCACACAAACTGCAATCGAAGCAGTACCCAAAAAAAGCAGCAGAAAATGGAATGACTGATCCAACGAATATTAATAAGTATCCCAATAATAAGATCAGAAACAAAAATGGAAAAATCAGAGTGTTGATCAACAGGCCAATAGGGGCAAGAAGATTAAAGTGATAAAGCACAAGTGGGGCGGTGACAACCCAAATGAAGAACGTCACAAGAAAGATGCTATATAGCAAACGAACATATCGAATCATGAACCATTGCAGAGGCGATTGTAAAACTGGGTCGCTGGACAGGATTCGCCATTTTAGTGGAACCCAGTCTTGCTGGAACGGGTTTTGATAAAACTCTTGCTGAATGGTCCAGAGAATTGATGATACCGCAAGAAATGAAAGTTGGGTTCCGATATCAAATAAGTCGGTGGGGTTGATCATCAGAATGATGATCGCGGTAATACACATCAAATTCAATGTGGAAATGGTTCGCCAGTTGATGAGCCCCAATGTAATCAGGCTGCAAAAGGAAGCTGCTCTGAGAATAGGGGGGCGGATTTCTATAATCGATAGATAAAATATGATCGCACAGATTAAGAGTATTACTGCAACCGTTCGGGGAGTGTTCAATAGATGACAGATACTCCAGACAAATATTGTAAAAAAACCGATATGCAAACCAGAAATAGCCAAAAAATGAATTAGCCCTGATTGGCTGAACTTTTTACGTAGTTCGGGATTGAGTTCTGAACGATCTCCTAGTAAAAGCGCCAGCCCAATAGACTGTGTTGATTCACTGGTGTTATTAATGATCAGTTGGGCCATAAAATCATGAATTTGTTGACGGACTGCGTTTAATGCAATGACTCCTGTTTTGGATACAACCTTGATTGCACGCGAGGATTTGACTGTTAAAAAAGCATCAAGCTGTTGTTTTCGATAATGAGTTTGGAGATCGAAATCATTCGGATTGTCTGGAATTGAAAATAACTTAAGATGACCTACTAGATCTATCGTATCCCCAATTGAAAACCGAGTGTTCTGAATGTGAGGTGTTGGATTAAGAGGGTCAGTGACTGTAACTCGAATTTTCCCTGAAACAGAGGTTTTAGTAGTCTCTTGAATGACTTCCTTGCACTCGAGAATGAAACTGGTTCGTTGTGTAGGCTGATCAGGATTTAGCTGTTCGTCTTTTGCTGATACCTGAATCAGTGGTTTCGTATTTATTACGCCTGTGATACGAATCAGTTCATCTGGTTTATCGAGCTGGTCATGCCCATTTAGCAATCGAGTAATATGATTATGAGAGTGTGAGAGCCAGAACTCATGATGTCGCATCCCCCCCAGGCAGAGAGCCAGGACTAGTAACAGCATTGTTGAGGATGCGTTCCAACGAAGGCGAAAACTGACACTCCAGCAAATGACAAGCATGATACTGAAAAGTATCCAGTACCATAGCTCCGGCTGAACCCAGGAATCAAACAGAATTCCCAGAGAGAAACAGATCAGTATACTTAGAGCAGGAGAACGTTCTGATGTTTTCAGAACCAGGTCCGGCTTTATCGCAGCAGCATTAATGAGGGTCGGAGATTCACTCATTGTTAATGGGACCACAACCAAAAGAAATAGTTTACTGTTCCTGTGGAAAATTCAGATCGACTTGATTGTGCATTGTGTATAACCGAAACCGTTTACCATCTGGAACCAATACGCCACTGGATTGGTTTGCTTTGGGTGAGGTGAGTGGGTTACCGGAATATTTGATCCAATGTATCATATCTTTCGAAGCCGCAATATTCGTGGTCCACAAAGCTGGCTTTTGAATTGCAGCAGAGCCGTGATAAATCATGTAGTAAGTATCTTGGTATTTGATGATCTGGTTCATTGCGATTAACTTCTG
>NZ_CALEMX010000447.1 GCF_937910335.1 uncultured Gimesia sp.
CAGGACGGAGTGCCCCTTCCGGCGTGCCTCCAAGCGACATTTTTCCACGCCGTAATATTGAAGCAGTCTGTTGAGCTGAGCCGGTTCGCCCCATCGGCCTTCAAAATTGTCGTAGCGGACCTGGCCCTGCTCCACGTTGAAGACGACAGGATACCGCCAGTCGGGTAGACGGACCGCGTATCCAGTGGCTTCCCCGCTAAACAGCGGGACGGTCTCGTGCACGGGTTCTCCCAATTCGAGTCGACGGCAGGCCAGGCCCAGTGCCTCGGCGTCGCGGACCTCCGTTTGGATTGTGACAATATGTGACATTTCAGTTTTCCCTTTCTGTAGATGAGTTATCAGGAGATTGTAGTAAATCCGTTAACCTGAGTTTGTCTGGATCTGTTTTCGCAGGTGGCATCAGGCGTGGTTCAGATGAGACTAAATCGTCCAGCAGTAATTCTGCAATCTCATTCTCGCCCACAGGTTCTACCTTCTGCTGCAGCAACAGCCAGCAGATCAACAGCGGCAGCAAGCTGACGACCACCATGGCTACTCTAGTGATTGCTGCCGCAATGATCGGATCACGGTTTCTGCTATCAGCGATTTCACGACGTTCTGCCTCCAGCTGATCGCGCTGGTGGCCGATTTCATTTTGCCCAGCTTGGATTTCGCGCTGTAGAACGACCATTTCCTGCCGGGCTCTGGCATCCGCTTCCACCAGTTCCCGAGACCCCGAGGCAACTTCCTGTTGCAGTTCGGCCATCCGGCGGTTTTGATCCGACTGACGTTCCAGTTGTTGCGTGGCCAGTTCTGTCACACGGGCGTTTTCGTCGGAACTACAACTGACTCCGGTCAGCAGAATCAGCGTCAGTGTGATTTGAAGCGTTTGTTTTTCCATTTGCCCTCCAGCGATGAATCAGTTGTCTGAGAATACCCTGTAGCGCCAGCCGCAGACGTCGCTCCTTGATAAAAGCGATGACAGCCAGCAAAAGCGCGACAGAGACGAACGTTAAAACAATAATTTCCAAGCAATGCTCCTTTCTGATAGTGGATGTGCAAAACGCCCCGCATTCCTATGCCATGCGGGGCGTTTTTGCTGATGATGAATTTGAAAATGGAATCGACTACGATCGACGATAGCTAATCCTTCCCCTATCTATTATGACACGATTTGGGCCAAAATTTAGGTTTTTGGGACTCATCCGATAGTGTGACAAGAATCACCGCGAGTACCTGAGAACTAATTTTTCCAGCTTGTCATATTTCCTGGTTTCTTGTCTGTGCTTTTATTTATTATGACGCATTTTTCTTCAGAATTTAGGTCGACAGTGATCTCACCTTATATGAAGTATTTTTCTCAAAACAATTAGTGCCTTTGCGATCTCATCCTCCTCAATCATCTGGACTGTAGTTTTTCCTTTACTTAGTCAACCTAAAGTTACCGGCATTTAACACGGCGATAGGGACGAACTTTAAAATCATCTGTTCCAAGAAATGCTCCTTTACTAATGGGAGATATGTAAAATACAAAACGCCCAGCATACCTATCTAATGCGGGGCGTTTATACTGATGACAAGTTTGAATTGGAGATCGGCTGCCATCGACGATAGCTAATCCTTCCCCTATCTATTATGACACGATTTGGGCCAAAATTTAGGTTTTGGGACTCGTCCGATAGTGTGACAAGAATCACCGCGAGTACCTGAGAGCTAATTTTACCAGCTTGTCATAATTCCTGGTTTCTTGTCTGTTTTTTTATCTATTATGACGCGTTTTTCGCCAAAATTTAGGTCGAAAGTGATCTCATAGCTCTGAAGAAATGAATTAAATGCGTTCTCGGCACCTACGTACTGAATAGAAGATCTTAAAATCATCCAACAAGAAATAAAATACCCAAATAAATCACGATCACTGCCCCAATTCTGTTAATTCTAGGTCGATATTGTGGACTGACTCTGAAACTGCGAGCGATTCCGGTTAATCGGGTATAACAGCCGATTAAAACCATCGCAAATTCGCCGATGATCATCGAGAATGGCATCACACCGTTAAACCAGTGATCTCTCGGAACCATCTTCGGATCGCCAGAATAGATCGCCAACATTTCTAGATCTTCGAGATCCAGTTCTTCGTACCAGAGCTGACCTGCAGTTCCGATTAACATGATTTCTTGTTTCTGTAGCATTGATCTCCTTACATTGAATTCTCTTTTCCTTTCAAGTCAATTAGGATGAATAGCGAAACGCATTTCTGATTGCGGTTATGAAGGGGCCACACAACCCTTTTCGTTATGAACTCATTTTCTCGTTCAACAGAAAAATCTTATGGTTCAATCACTTATTCAATAGCTAACCTCTCCCCTATCTATTATGACACGTTTTTGGCCATAATTTAGGTAATTTAATGAAATCGATTGGACCGCCCAGCCGGTGACGGTGCTGCCGAAGAGCTGGAGCTCTCCTTGGACGGGGGGCGGTAGTTTGAGCCGCTGGAAGGCTGCTCAAATCACTGCTGGGGCGCTGGTTTTGGTTTAATTTGAACAATGTATGACACGCGGATCTCCTTCAATTCGCAGATTGGTAAACAAGAACTGCAGGCGAAGCCTGAAACGAACACAGCCCGTTGAAGACGGGATAAAACCGGTCTACAGCGGGCTGCAAAAGAGTGAAAAACAAAGACCTGATGGCTATGCCAGAGGACGCACCTTATATGCCGCATTTTTAGGCTGGATTTAGATGTTCGAACTCTCTAATTGAACGGAGAATGCTCTATTTTAACGGTTGATCTCTGCAAACTACTGGAACGCATGGGGACCGTTTCCGGCAAGCTGGTGAAGTGTGCTCCCCACTCTTAAGTTTGCGATGTAGAAACCAAACATGTCCTGTATTCGATGAGTTTCGCGAACAATATTTGATGATTGTCTCTTGCGATCTGCCTTTGACTCTTTTCATTCTTAATCCCGCTCAATCTCATCTGATCAAAATGACGCGCAAGCGAAAAGGGTGATATTAAGGGGTGTCCGTGAATTGACGAGTTTCGCGAACAAAATCCTACAATAATCTCGTGTGGTGAGTTTTGATTCGGTTTCAGAAGTAGGTTGTCTGACAGATTTTGCTCTAAAGCTAGATCAATTGGACCGAGCATCAGTCCTCGAAAACCAGAGTGAATATCAAAATACCTAAATGGCACTGTAAAATCAGTATTACACTCTGCTAGTAATATCAACAGAACCCAATGTTTTCGAAATCAACTACCCGTAAGATTAATTCGAGTTTATATCGTATGATTGCGGCTTCTATCATGTGCCTGCATAGCTGATAATGGAATTTGAAGAAGTGATATTCATCTGTTTCCATGATATCAACCCGTGTTAAATTTATTTTGGGTCACGCTGCTATGCCTCAGATACTTATCGTCGAAGATCAAACGAATCTCCTACGGAGTATTATGCGCACATTGAGCGAATCAGGATTTGAACCAGAAGCTGCAGAAACACTAGGCACGGCAACACAAAAAATGTCTTCAAGAATTGATCTGGTCGTATTAGATCTAATGCTGCCCGATGGGTCCGGCCTGGAATGGTTAAAGCAACTGCGCGTGACGGGGAACAAAACCCCCGTACTGATTTTAACAGCCCGTGATTCCATTGAAGATCGTGTTTCCGGACTCGATACGGGTGCCGATGATTATCTGGTCAAACCATTTGCCCTCGATGAACTGCTGGCACGCATCCGCGCATTGCTGCGTCGGGACGCACAGACGAACGAGAGAGAATTCTCGTTCGGTGATCTGACAGTGAATCTGGTCACGCACATCGTTTGTCGGGGCGACAGGTCAATTTCCTTGCAGAACCGACAGCTGGAGTTACTGGCCTATCTGATTTCGCATGCCAATCAGATAGTGACGCGCGATATGATTTCCCGCGACGTCTGGAAAGAATCGACGGCGACATGGACCAACGTCATCGAGGTTCAAATCAACCAGCTGCGCAAGAAGATTGAAGAACCCGGCCAAGCCACCATTCTGCATACAGTGCGCGGCCAGGGTTATCTGCTGGGAGATCCTCCATGAGACAGCTTTCGATTCGCTGGCGGTTGACACTCTGGTACGCGTTCGCGCTGGCATTGATGTTATGCGTGTTCTCCCTCGTGCTCTTTCTGTTAGTCTGGCAGCAGGTGCTGGCTCGTACGGATACAGGCTTGCGCGAGGAACTGCAGGAAATCGGTTTGGAAGTTGAGCTGGCCGACAGCGTCACGGTATTCGCCGCGCAAGCCTCAGCACGATTTTCTCAGCACGAATTTTATGAGTTTATAGTCACAGATGAAACAAGCCGCATCATTTTTAACAGTACTGGGCTGAAGGAACCTGTGGTGACTTCGTCCCGGTCCACCACAAAGATGCCAGAGGAAAAACTGGAAACACGGGAACTAAAAGGCTTAGGCCCGTATCGTATTGCGAGCACTACCATGTCTGGCTCGTTCGGCACCTTGAACGTGCAGGTGATGACCTCTCTCATCCCACTATATAATGACCTGCACACCTTGCAATGGGCGGTTGCATTTCTGTTGCCGGTGGCAGTCCTGCTGGCGATTGCCAGCGGTCAGTTTCTGGCGGGACGTGCACTACGACAGGTCCAGCAGATTGTGGACGCCACCAATGCGATCAACATTACCTGTCTCGACCATCGGATTCAGGTCGCGAATCCCGATGATGAAATCGGGAAACTGGCAGTGGCATTGAACTCGCTGATAAACCGACTGGAACGCGCTGTATATGAAATTCGTCGTTTCACCGCGGATGCGTCTCACGAAATCCGCACGCCAATCGCCGCTTTGAGACTGGAAGCCGAGTCGGTCCTGCGCTCGCCGCGCACTCCCGAGGAATACGCGCAGACGCTGGCAGTTGTCGTTGAAGAAACCACGCGTCTGGGAAAACTGGCCGATCAACTGCTCAATCTCAGTCGACACGACGCCGGTATCGTGCCCTGCAATCATGACCCGGTGCAACTGGACGCACTACTGCGGGATGTGGTCGATCAACTGCAACCGTTTGCCAATGGTTGTGGCGTGGCCTTGAACTGCGAAATCGAAACGGTATGCGAAGTCCTCGGCGACGACATCAGTCTCAGCCAGGTGTTTTTCAACATATTGGATAACGCAATCAAGTACACGCCCCGTGACGGTGAGGTAACGGCGCGTCTGAGTGTCTCGGATCATACCGCGGTCATCGAAATTCAGGATTCGGGCATCGGGATTTCTGCAGACGATTTGCCGCATCTCTTCGATCGGTTTTATCAGGCCGATCCTTCGCGTCAATACTCCGGTGGAGGTGCCGGGTTGGGTCTCTCGATTGCCAGGGCTGCCGTATTGATGCACGAAGGCACAATTGACATTCAAAGCCAGCTCGAACAGGGAACGATGGTGACGGTTCGTCTGCAATTATACACGAACACTGATGACTCGAGTTCAAGATCCGCAGACCGAATTACGGTGTGACATTCCTTTCACGTGAAGCAACAACCTGATCATAAGTGATTTGAGCGAAACAAAAAGTAAGAAAGTAAATTGAGATGAAAATTCTGAAACAAGTATTCGCTCTCCTGGCGTTTTGTCTCATTTTGGGGCTGTTGTTTACGATATGGAACCGCGATAGAAAAACGCAACAGGCAGCCACGTCGGCGAAATCTAAGCTGACTGTGAGCCATGCCAAGACCACTCACCCCGTGAATGAAGCGGATCTGAATATCATTCAGCTCAGTTCGGACGCTGACAAACGTTTGGGAGTGGAAACCCAGCCTGTGGAACTACGCTTAATGCCTCGTGCAAGACCCTATGGTGCAGAGATGATCTTGCCGACGGGAGCTTCTGTGATTGTTTCCGCCCCACTCGCTGGAACCCTGAAGCATCCTCATGATCATAAATTCCCACAGGTCGGACAGCGTATTAAAAAGGATGAAACGTTATTGGAACTGCTGCCTTTACTCTCGCCCGAGCGGTCCGTTTTAACTCCGGCTGAGCGGATTCGCTTCGCAGAAGCAAAAGTCGCGGTAGCGCAATCTCAAATCGATGCAGAGGGCCTACTTCAGCAGGCGAGTGTGCAGAAGGAAGCGGCGCAGATCGAGTTGGTGCGGGCCGAACGCCTGTTACAAAGTAACGTGGGAACCAGACGGTCCGTTGATGATGCCAAGGCCAAATTGAAGCTGGCAGACGAAGTTTTAGTGGCAGCGAAAAGTCGTAAAAAACTGGTCGACAACATTAAACTGGATGAAGACGCCGGTACGCTCAAGCCGCTCGCCATTCATTCTCCCCTGTCAGGTATTGTCCGTACCACGAACGTTCAACCCGGCCAGTTAATCGCAGCCGGACTCCCTCTGTTTGAAGTGATGAATGATGCGGTGTTGTGGATCAAAGTCCCCGTTTATGTGGGGGAACTGGATGAAATTGATATGAAACGCCCCGCGCGACTGACTCTGCTGGATGGGCGTTTAACAAACAAAGATATCCTGGGAAAACCGGTCTCACTTCCGCCAACAGCGATGCCACTTTCGGCTGCGGTTGATATCTATTACGAGGTTCCCAACGACAACCATAAATTTCGCCCCGGCCAGAAAGTCTCAGCCCACCTGCCATTGATTGGCGAAACGCGCGTGAAGTCCGTACCGTGGTCGGCACTCATTTACGATATTTATGGGGGTCAATGGGTCTACGAACAAGTGGGAGAGCGTCAATACGTTCGCCGCCGCGTCGAGGTCGGCTGGGTTGATCACGACCGAATGGCTCTCTTACGCGGGCCTGCGGTCGGTGCGCAGATCGTGACCGCTGGAGCAGCAGAACTTTCGGGAACCGAATTCGGTTTTGCAAAATAACTCAGTGGGCCAAAACGGAATACAATCAGGTCAAAGTTTATTGACTGTTCATAATGTGTGGAGATAAACATGAGGTGGCTCGTTGAAACAGCCTTGAGGTTACGCATCGCAGTGATCGCCGCAGCGGTGTTGTTGATCGTAGGAGGGCTGCGTATGGTGCCTGAGATGCCGCTCGACGTCTTCCCTGAATTTTCTCCGCCTTATGTTGAGATACAGACAGAAGCCCCGGGGCTGTCCGCGGAAGAAGTCGAAAACCTGATCACGTTTCCTTTAGAGAACGCACTCATTGGTACGCCCGGTCTGGATACACTGCGGTCTAAGTCGGTACTCGGTCTGTCTTCGATTCGAATGCTGCTCACGGAAAATGTAGACCTCTATCGGACGCGGCAACTGGTGCAGGAACGTCTGGCTGTGGAAGCACCGCGTCTGCCGACGGTCGCACGTCCCCCGGTGATTCTGCAGCCACTCTCTTCACTCAGCCGTATGATGAAAATCGGGATGTGGTCCGATTCGCTGTCGCAGCAGGAACTGTCGGAACTGGCTGTCTGGACGATTCGACCGCGGTTGATGGCGATTTCGGGCGTCGCTAATGTGGCCATCTGGGGACAGAGAGACAAACAGCTGCAGGTGATGGTAGACGTTGATCGACTGCGGGCGCATCAGGTGACCCTCGATGCCGTCCTGCGTTCCGCAGGAGACGCCGTCGTGCTGGATGCGGGTGGTTTTGTCGATACGCCGAACCAGCGGATGGCGGTACGCCAGCTTTCGCCTGTTAGCGGCCCAGAAGATTTAGCAAGAACAGTGGTCTCCTTTAATGGAGGCACCGCGCTGCGTCTGGGGGATGTTGCTGACGTCAGGATCGGGGCGGCACCCGCTATCGGAGATGCCGTGATCAACGACCAACTCGGTTTGCTGCTGATCGTCGAAAAGCAGCCAGCGGCTAATATTCTGGAGGTGACACGCAAGGTCGAAGCGGCTCTCGATCTACTCAGACCAGGATTGAAGGGGGTTGAGATCGATTCCACCATCTTCCGCCCGGCGACGTTTATCGAACGTTCCATTACGAATCTGGCCAATGCGTTAATGATTGGTTGTGTGCTCGTAGTGATCGTACTCATCGCATTCCTGTTTGACTGGCGAACGGCGGTCATCAGTCTGACGGCCATCCCGCTGTCGCTGATTTCGGCGGTGCTGTTGATTCACTGGTGGGGCATGACCATCAATACGATGGTGATCGCAGGACTGGTCATCGCTCTAGGAGAAGTTGTTGACGATGCGGTCATCGATGTCGAAAACATCGTGCGCCGTCTGCGACTCAACCAGCTTACAGAACGACCGCGTTCTGCCTTTTATGTTGTGCTGGACGCCTCAATGGAAGTCCGCAGTGCGATTGTTTATGCGACGGCGATTATCGTACTGGTATTTCTGCCGATCTACTTTCTGGAAGGGTTGCCTGGTTCATTTTTTCGACCGTTGGCGATTGGTTACATCCTGGCCATTCTGGCATCGCTGCTGGTGGCGATCATTGTGACACCGGCCATGTCACTCCTATTGTTGCCACGCAAGCAGATGAAACAGCATGAACCTCCTCTGACGCGCTGGCTGAAAATTCCTTATCGAAACATGTTGCCGTGGTTCGCGGTACGTCCTAAGTCGGCCATCAGTATTCTGACGATCTCCTTTGCTGCGACATTTGTGTTATTGCAGAGCCTGGGACAGGAACTGCTACCAAACTTTCAGGAGACCGACTTCCTGATGCACTTTGTCGAAAAGCCGGGCACCTCGATTGAAGCGATGGACCGTATTACGATCAAGGCAAGTCGTGAGCTGCGGGCCATTCCAGGCGTGCGTAATTTCGGCAGTCATATCGGCCGCGCTCAGGTTGCCGACGAAGTGGTCGGCCCGAACTTTACCGAACTCTGGATCAGCATTGATGAAGATGTGGACTACGACGAAACGCTCGCCAAAATCCAGGCTGTTGTCGACAGTTATCCCGGCCTTTACCGTGATGTCCTGACGTATCTGCGAGAGCGGGTCAAGGAAGTCCTGTCGGGAACTAGTTCCAGTATTGTGGTGCGTATCTATGGTCCCGAACTGGAAACACTGAGAAATCAGGCGCATGAGGTCGCTGCAGTCATGGGGAAAATTGACGGCGTGAACAATCTCAAGGTCGAACCTCAGGTGCTGGTTCCTCAAGTTGACATCCGTCTCAAGCCATTAGCCGCCGAACGATTTGGATTGACTCCCGGTCAGGTTCGACGGGCGGTCACAACGATGCTGCGGGGGACAAAGGTCGGCGAAGTTTTCGAAAACCAGAGAAAGATGGATGTCATGGTCTGGGGGACTGAAGCATCTCGCACGGATCTGGATGCACTGCACGAACTAAGAATCGATTTACCTAACGGCGGGCAAGTGCCCCTCAAAGATGTCGCCGAAATCGGTATTGTCCCAGCTCCAAATGAAGTCAAACGCGAAAGCGGTTCACGACGAATCGACGTCACCTGCGATGCCAAAGGCCGGGATCTGGGTTCTGTTGCGCGTGACATTGAAGCCGCTGTGGGCGGCATGCCCTTTGATCGCGGCTATCATCCCGAATTCCTGGGAGAATTCGCCACTCTGCAGGAATCGCAGAACCGACTGCTTCTGCTGGGAGCAGTCGCGCTGTTGGGAATTCTGCTGATTTTGTATATCGACTTTCAGTCTGCTCGATTGACGTTAATGGTCTGCCTGACGATTCCGTTTGCTCTCATCGGCGGCGTGATTGCTGTCTCATTGGCGGGGGGCGTACTCTCTCTCGGCTCGCTGGTCGGTTTCATCACCGTGCTTGGCATCGCCGCGCGGAACGGTATCATGCTGGTCAGTCATTACCGGCATCTTCAGGCGGTAGAGGGGATGTCGTTTGGTCTCGAACTTGTGATTCGAGGTGCTGAAGAACGCCTCGCTCCGATTTTGATGACCGTCCTGACCACATCGCTGGCGCTGTTGCCTCTTGTGATTTCGGGGAACAAACCAGGACACGAAATCGAATATCCGCTGGCAGTCGTCATCATCGGGGGGCTCGTGACCTCGACCATATTGAATCTCTTTCTGCTGCCGCCGCTGTACCTCTTGTGGGGAAAACAGGCAATGCTGAGTACCGAAAATACTGTTGAGGCAGAATTCAGTCGGTCCCCGCTCCAATCAGATCAACCCGGACTGTCAACGTAGGTTTCCTAAAGTGATTCGTAGAGTCCGGCTTTCTTCATCGGGAAGATTAACTCTGACTTAAAAAGGGACTTCGGATTGAATCGATGGTGTGTATTTTGACGAAAGGAGAGAGTAAGGCGTTAGCCTGACACATGGGAATCGACGGAGTGCTTCCCTCTCGGAATATCATTACTGGATAGAAACGCCATGATGGCTCGTCTTCACACTCTGATTTTGTTGCTGCTATTGGCATTCAGCGGATGCAGAACCAGCGGTTCATCTCAATCTGAACTGAGCGCTATGAAAGACATTTCGAGCACCCGATCTCCTGTTATAAAAACTCAGGCAGCCATACTCACAGTTCCTGCTGAACAAAAGCCGGATATCAAGATTCAAAAGGTGTCGTTAAAGTCTTCGGAAACGATTGAATCGGAAATTTCTAGTTCAACACCCCATTTTGCAAGTCAGTCATTGTCTGTTTACGATAGTATCTCTCTGGCCTTGGAAGGTAACCCAGATCTGGTTGCCCTCCGTGAAACGGAACAAGTGGGCGTTGCCACTGTGGGAGTCGCGGAAACTTATCCATTTAACCCAATGGTACAGGTACAGGTCACTCCCAGTCAGGAAAATCGAAGGATTCCCAATAGAGGACCGGGAACCACTTCACACTATGTATTACTGATGCAACGAATTCAGTTGGCACACCAACAGCAATTTCGCGAGGATGCCGCGCATTCATCGTTAAATGGAGTACGTTGGAATATCCATCAGGCCGAACTTCAAACCACTTCGCTAACTGCGCAGTTATATTTCACAGCCCTTTATCAGCGAGGACTCCTCGGTGTGGCTCGAGCCAGCCAGAATAATAACGAGCGTTTGTTTGAAACGTTGACGAAGCGATTTGAGGCTGGTGATGTCTCTGGTGCTGACCTTGCTACGGTTCGCATCGACACTCGATCCACAAGCCAGCAATTACGATTGGCAGAAGCAAATTATCAGACGGCACTGCGCAACCTTCGACGTCAGCTGGGGCTACCTCCAGATTCACCCGAAGAGATTGAAGGTGAGCTGAGAACGATCAGATGGCTGCTTCCCACTCAAGGGAATGAGGGATTGATGATGTCTGAAATGGGCCTTCAAAGTGTGAATGTTCCCATAGACAACAAGGCCTGGATGGCGAGTTGGGCAGCATCCCGTCCTGATGTCCTTGTGGCACATGCGAATATCGATGTAGCATCAGCCAATTTAAATCTTGCCACTGCAGATCGTGTCCCCGATCTGACAATGGGACCCTATTACCAACAAGATCCGGATGGATTGGCACGTTTTGGTCTCCGAGCTGAACTGAACCTGCCAATCATTAATACAGGAAGACCTCTCGAAACACAGCGAATGACCGAACTAAATCAGAGAACTGCGGTTTGGCGTCAGACACTTCTGAGAGCTGAGCTGGAAGCACAGGCGGCATTCGAACGATACAAACTCGCCTTTGAGATACTTGCTAAAGAGAAAAACTATAACACTTCAGAGTTGCCACAAGAGTTGCAAAGCCTGGAGAAACAATTCCTCGCAGGAGAAGTGGATGTTGTTCGTATCATCCAAGCACGAACCAGCATTTTGCAGAATCAAAGAGCACAACTCGACTTGTTCAATGAACTCGCTCAGTCTGCAGCACTCCTGGTTGGCGCAACCGGAATGCCGTTGGATTTGATCATCGGATTATGATGACTGGTGGGAACTCACCAGCGGTATTCAATAGCAATACCCGTCGCACCGGGATACGAAATCGGAAATACTCTCCAGTTTCGATCTGCCTTCTGTGTTGCATCGACGGCGTTCGTGGCAATCCAAGCCATCCACCAACCGAGAAAAGCCTGTGAAGGATAGTGGTGGTTATCATTGATTCGAGACAAAGGTGCTAGCGTGGAGCCGGCATAGAAAGCCAACTTGAGGAGTGGTTTTTTTGTCATCTTAGCAGCAGCCAGAAATGGAATCGCCCCCATAAAACTGTGACCGCTTACCCCGTTATTGTCTTGAAATGGTTGCCATCTTGAACCGGAACTTGTCTCTCCCGGGCGCGAGGCACCAGTGACAAATTGCATGGCGAGCATCGGAGGCGTACCAACGAGGATCGCCCGAATCGAACGTTGTCCCCATTCGCCTGTGATGTTGGCCATTGGGACTCTCTCAAAGAGTTCTCCCACCACCCAGGCTGCTGCGAAAACTGGTAACGTGTAGCGACCATTACCCAGTTCTTTTTGCGCATGCAACGTTTCGAGCCAATCGTCTGAGCTTGCACTGTGAACGCTGGACTGAAAGTGATTTTGGATTCCCTCGTCAATTGATGTATTTGCCATGATGGCTCCCACGCCGAGCCCGCCTGCTAACCAAGTGAGTGAATCTTTTGAATAGTAGTTGGTATGGTCTGATTTAATTCGTTTCCAGAGTGTCAGCTTTTCTAACTGCATGTCGTCGTCGAAAACGGAATTTATTCCAGCGGGATCATCGGGAAGGTTGTTTGACAGGAACCCCTCGATCGAGATCAATTCCGGTGGTTCGTTCACCTCACCAAGTTCAGTCGTCTCAGCCCCAACCTGCTGATGCATGGGGAGAGAGCTGATCGGGTCTGGCGTTATCTCAAACCAATTCGGATAAGACGAACCGTTACCAACAACGTTGGCAGTTCCCGACTCAGTATCATCATCTTTAATTGGATCACTGATCTGTTGGTAACCTGTTGGTTCAGCGATTTTACTTATTTGACCTGATATGGACGATTTGATTCGAGTCGTCTTGGTGGTGGTGATACATCCTGTCAATAGGACCAGCGCGCTCACACTCAAAGAGACCAGCATTTGGAATTCTTTCGCCCAGAATATCACATTTTGTATTTGCAATGTCAGCGTTCTCAGTGGATTCATTAACTGCTACGTGCTAAAAATATTAGGTAAAAAGTGACCAAGGTCGAGATGAAGTTGGGAAGGGATTCACGTCAATCAGGAAATCTCAGACAATGAGAACCCAAATGATGAGATCAAATTGAAATGAGTCAGAGTATGAAAACGTGCTAATTCTGCTCGTCAAGGACCGCTCAAGAAGATTCTTCTCACAGTAGCTGGTTTCAGGATTATCGAATTCTGAAAGAGTAACCTCTCTCTTATCAATCGGAACCTGGAAACCATCGATCGGAATAGTAAAGTTCGAAAGCTGATTGAAAAAGTGATACAGCGTTTTGTAGCATATCTGAGTCAGGGGATTCTTTTTGTTCAAGCTGATGGCTGGTTTGATCAAGCTCGAAGCCCTCTGCAGATTTACCAAACCCCAGAACGACCATGCGATTCTGAGAATCGAGTAAAGCCACGTCGTGGTTATGCTGCATGACAGCACGCCCTTTCTTTGGATCAGCCAGAACCGCATCGTAGCCGAAAAAGACAGACCGATAATCGCCGCCAAGTCGCCCCATAATGGTTGGCGCGATATCCAGTAAGCAAGCTAAAGTATTGCAGCGTCTTCCCCGGTCTTTTCCATTCGGTTGAATCATCAAAACCGGAACTCGATAGGAACTCATTGGAAAAAGCTGACTACCGGAAACTCGGGCTCCATGATCACCCATTACAATGAAGATTGTATTGCGATAGAAATCGTGAGACTGTGCTTCACGAAAGAAATAACCCAGTGCCCAATCGGCGTACTTTACTGCGTTTTCGCGAGTTTGTTCCTTATCAGAAATTCGACCTTCTGGATATGTGTAAGGCCGATGGTTGGATACCGTAAGGATCGTGGCAAAAAATGGATTTCCAGTTCCGTGTAAATTATCGATTTCGCCAAGAGCCTTTCGAAACAAGTCTTCATCACTGACTCCCCAGGCGTTGGCGAAGAGAGGGTCTTTAAAATCAGATTGTTCAATGAAATGGTTGAAACCGTTCGCCTTCATGAATGAACGCACTCCGTCAAACAGCCCACGGCCTCCGGTCATAAACAGCCGCTCGTATCCACGCTTGGCAAGAACGTTTGCCAGAGTAAACACACGGTCGGAATGATCTCGTTTAAGAATGGACTCGGTGGGAATCGGTGGCATGGAGGTTAGCACCGCTTCCAATGCACGTGCAGTTCGATTTCCCGTGGAGTAGAAATTGTCAAATAAGATCCCTTTGCGGGAAAGCTCATCAAAGTGGGGTGTGAGCTTCCGGCCATCACCCAAAACACCGACAAAGTCAGAACCCAGGCTTTCTTCCAAAATCAGCACAACATTGAAATTTTGTTTGGGTCCGTCGGTGTCAACAATTCGGTCGACAGGATTGTTTGATTCTTTTTTCAGTTTGTCTCCCTCGCCTACAACCTGTTGTTGTAACCGTTGAACAGAATCAGAACCGTCGAGTGTGACATAATTTTCCTTGAATTCAAACCGGCAAGTCCAAGCGTAATACACAAAACTATATAATCCATTCCAGGTACATTCGTTTGCGACACGGTCGCGAGATATCTGTCGACTGTCTGCTCCTATTGTGGACCATAAGATTATAATTCCAGTGAGGCAACTTACCAAAAATCCATAACGCCGTTTCCAGGGCATTGGCGTTGCGATCCTCTTATGAAAATTCTTCCGCAATAGAAACCAGAGACTTCCTCCGCAAGCACCAACAATGGCTATCAGGTCAATGAGTGGATATGACTGCCAGATATTACAGCAAACTTCGGTAGGGTAGACTATATATTCAAAGGCAATGTAATTCAGTCGCGATTGAAACTCATCGAAGAATATGAATTCTGCCATACACAGAAACGGTAGAAACAGGAATGCAATGACCCATGCCGCATCCAGAAACAAGCGGCTTGTCTTACCATCAATTTTGTGGTTAGAAACGACGGTAATGTGTAATAATTGAGGTATCACAAAGCACAACGCAACGAGAACATCGAATCGCATTCCAACAAAAAACAAACTGAGCCCATGCCATAGTGAGAGCTTTTCAAAATCAGCATAAGTAACCACCATGACAGTTCGCAGTAAAAGAAGGTACGAAACAGTAATCGCAAAGATGATGGCAATCACTGAATACCGGCCCGACCATTCAGATAATGCGGAATACCAGTTCTGTATGGTATAAACGCAGCCGGAATGTTCCTCCAAAGCGCCTTCAGATAATTCGCCCGATGCATTTGGACCCGGATTGGATAATCCTGGAAGCGTGTTTGATGGTAGTGAAATATTTGACATGTATCGAAAGTCCTTTTTCGAAAAGTCTCTGTTTGGTGTAATACTGTCAGACAAGTGATCATCGATAAATGATTGCCAGCGGACAGATAGGGGAGCAAAGCGTCACTTCAAACGAATAAAGAGGTGTCTTAGTCCGTTTAACAGAAGTCATATTTACAATCCATTGTTTAATTTGAGTTCATTGGAATTCCTAAAGATTTAGTAGTTCATGATAAAAAAAGTAATCAAAGAATCTTAGATTCCTAAACTTTCAAACTACGCCAGTTAATACTTCTATAAGCGAGGAATATTCCGATGATGTTCAACCCTGTCAGCCAAGTCGATTCACTAACTCGAATATCTGTACTGAATTTTGTATTTGTGCTTTGCATCACAAGAAGCTCAACTCCTAACATCTTAGTAATTGCGGTCAAAAAAATGGATATTTGAATTTTCATTTAACTAGTCGTCATCGACACTCTCAGGTGACTGATGTTCCGACAGTTCGTGCAGTTCGATTCGGTGGTCGAAAACTTCGAAGTCACGAGCGGGAATATCAAAGTCATGTAAAACGCTTGCAGACCAAGTTGGCCAAGGCGACCAATTTGTACGAGACGATGCAAGCACATCAATTGGTAGCCACAAAAATCCGATCAAGGCTGCCAACATTACAAGGCTGAAATACGCCGCCGGACCCGAAATGCGGGATCGACCATCGAACTCTTTACTCTTTGCAATTTGAGTGAGGCGGCGAGCGCGTTTGGCAACGATGCTCTTTCCTCTTCCAAATGCCAGTGATGTGGGTGTCTCTTCCGCTCGCGATACACCGTATTCCATGATTGTAAGTAATGTTTGCAAATACATGACGATATCTGATGGTGAATCAATTGCCGCCTCATCACAGGCGAATTCCCGACTAATGGAAGACTGCTGCGATGCCCACCAAACCATTGGGTGAAACCAAAAAATCACTTCCACTACACGCTGTAGAAATAATTGCAGCGGATGTCCGGTTTTGAGATGCTCTAATTCATGCCGGATGATGAAGTTGAGTTTCTGACGATCAAATCCGAGCAGATATTCCGGTACTACAATGTAGGGATAGTGGAACTGGGAGCAAAATGGAGTCGTCAACCTTGTACTTGTTAATAATCGAAGTCTTTGTTTCGATGGAAAGGATGTCATTTCAGGAATGTCGCTTTGATTCTCTTCAGAAATAAATTCATCGAGATCAACAGGTTGGCAAGTATTGAGAAAGCGATAGACTTGAAAAGAGCGAATGAAAAATACCATCAAGGAAACAGCAGCTCCGGCAAGCCAAACAAAGAATAATACTTGTCCTAACTGCATTTCTATTGTTACAAGTGCTGTTGCGTGTTGTGTATCAATTGAAGCCCAAGGCTGAAAGAATCTCGGATGGGGTAACAGCAGGGCCATTCCGATCAGCGAAAGTAGAACCACATAACAGACGGTCCATAAACGACACTGCATTCGTTCGCTATTTACGAGCCGTCCTAACCAATGGGCAACGATAATGACGAGCGCAACTTGCACAGAAAGTGAAACAGCCAATTCAAGGAATTGTGTTGATGTCATGAATCTTTCTCCAAGGATTGAATTGCCTGTTTCAATTCTTTGATGTCCGACCGCGACATTGAGTCGCTTTCGACGAGACTGAGCACAAGCGACTTCACCGATCCGCCGAACAGCCGCTGAGTGAAGTCGTCGGCCATGCTGCGGCTAATTTTTTCGCGAGAAACCGCTGGCTCATAAACATAGGCGCGACCTTCCTTCATCCGTCGGACGACTCCGCGTGTCTCGTCCAGTATCTTCAGCGTTGTCATGACGGTCGTATAAGCCAGTGGGCGTTCGAGAGTATCGACGATATCCTGCACAGTGACGCGTTTTTTCCGCCATACGACATCCATTACTTCAAGTTCGCAATTGGTCAGATGAAATTTAGGCATATATAATTCCTTCCACGTGAATGAATCACTAAATTTAATGTCGAAATAAAATTTCAAAAAGAGAACTATATGTATTGGGAATATTAGATGGTTTCGAGATCAATACTTTATTGCCCGACGAGCCATTTGTTGGTAGTTCGAAGAGTTCATGTTTTCCGAGAGCATCGAAACTCGGCCATCGGCCCACAGAAAATTAGCACCACCTGGATGGCGACTGGAAAATTCACACTCATCACAGGAATTGCAGTTGGGCGTAGTCATTGCCATTCCAACGAGTCGGCAGGCAGCGTCTTCGCCAGAGGATTCTACGCCGAGCCACGTTGATGGTACTTTTGCCATCGTGCGTTCTCCCACAATGATGGTATTGCTTAAACCTCGCCCTAGTTCGGCAAAGCGAACTGGTCTGGATTCTAGAAACGCTCCGTCTCCAAGTGGAGCGGGAATCTCATCGTCTGGTTCGATCGTTCCGAAGACTCCCATATAGTTCGCAGTTGGAAGTTCTAACAGAGGCGACATTGTCACTGATCCAGCTAATTCATTCTCCTTAAAAAGCATAAATGTCGGATCTGTAATGTCTGAGGGGCAGAGGAAGTTTACAATAGAAGTGCTTCGAGCAGACTGATTTAATAAGTGACTGAGAATCTGATTGCGATTAACCTGATCGTAGATTGCCCGTTGTTCTAAATAAGGTAGCAGCGTCACGGCCCAGCTATAAGCAGATTGCTTCGATGCCTCCCATTGCCAGCCAGGTGGCATACAATTGTTGGTATCATGGTAGGAATGAAGCGCGAGACCGATTTGCTTGAGCTGATTTTTGCACTGTAATTGCCGTGCAACTTCGCGGGCAGAACTGATCGCCGGAAGGATCAGCCCCATCAGAGTACCGATGATCACAAAGGTTACAAGTAATTCAAGAACCGTAAAGCCACGACGTGATTGCCGAGCTCGAGACAGCTTGTTGAGAGATTTAAATCCACGAAGGCTAAAACATCTCAACTGCTGACGTTGCGAACATTCGCTGATGCCGGTCAGCCCATTATGCATGAGTAGAAATCCTTTTCATCTCTTTCCATTTCACTAAGAAGTCATCTTTCTACTAATTCTTTAGTATTTTGTCAAGTGAAAAACCTGGACACTTCGATGTGGGGATATTGATCCACTCATTAAAGTTCGGAATTTCTGAGCTCATTAAAATGTCAAGTCAGCTTCTGTCTCCCAACACGAAGAGCATGACAACAAATCAACCAACCGCGAGCCATGAAGCGTGTGATAAAAAATCGAGATGCCTTGCCCATCTGCTTCAAACTACTTTTCGTTCCTTAAAGATTACTGTACCGTAAATGACGAGTTTCGCGGACAAAATTGAGCGTTCGGACTGACATGGATCAATTTCAGATCAGATCGAAGTGACGCGAAACCGTTTAACGGTCATTAAACGGAATCCCAGAATTTGTTTAAGTTCGTAGAATTTCAAACAGCAGCGCCCAGAAATAATTGCTTCGAGTTGGACGTAGTTCCCCATTCACGTTCAACCGTTTTTTAGATATATCTTAGTGCCAACTATCGTCGATCCCATATTGACTGTTCTTTTCATGAACAGGTCGGCAACTCA
>NZ_CALEMX010000448.1 GCF_937910335.1 uncultured Gimesia sp.
GAACAGTTCTACGTTTTTTTTCCGATCATTCTGATGCTACTCTGGAAGTTCGCGAAAAATTATATTACTTCTTTCTTTGCTTTATCCTTCCTGTTTTCGTTGCAACTGGCGAATTATGGCAGCGCCAATTTTCCGGATGCCAATTTCTTCCTGCTTCCAGCACGCGGATGGGAATTGCTTGCGGGTGCCTTACTTGCAAAACTGGAAATTGAGAAAGGTCGCATCAATAATTCATTTCTCGTCGAACTCATGCCTGCTGTGGGCCTGTTTCTCATTTGCAATGCAATTGTATTTTTTGATGACCAGATGCCTCATCCGTCCTTCATCACCTTGTTACCTGTGATAGGAACAATGTTAATTATTTGGTTTAGCAAAAAAGGTGAACTTGTCTCAGATTTACTGGGAAGCAAACTCTTTGTTGCCGTTGGACTAATTTCATATAGTTTTTACCTCTGGCATTTCCCAATTTTTGCTTTTGCACGTATCAAAGAAATCTCGCTGTCTGCCTACGGTAAGGTTGAATGCATTCTCCTCGCCTTAATCTTGTCCGTTCTCACCTATTGGCTGGTTGAACAACCTACTAGAAACAAGACCAAATTAAGAACGAAATATTTCTTAACTTGTTTAGTACCGACTTTCATTTTGTTAGTGGGAACACAAACCTATTTATTCAGAACTGATTCGGTAGGAAAAAGTGACAATTTGCATCCTCTGCTCCAAACTGGTGTCAGAGATTTTTTAGAAATCGATGGACGTATTTGTCATCAACGGAGTGTGGATGATCTATGCAATGTTGATACTTTCAAAGATGCACCCTACTTAATAAATCTTGGAGATAGTCATGCGAGTACTTTAGCACCACATTTATATAAATTATCAAATACGATGGGAATGAATTACCTGCAACTCACAGGTGCCCCTTTCTATTTCAATGTTAATAGAGGCTTAGGGAGAGAGCAGTTAAACTTATTTGATAAAAACCATACCCCAAAATGGCAGAAATTCATTACTGAATATAAATTCCCTCCTTCGTCCGTTTTCATCTTCACATCAAGAATGAACGTTTATTTAAATGGAACATACTATGATAATGGCGAGGGTGGAATTGAATTTAACGCCAAAGGATCTTTTATTGGTGAAACTCTTTGGTCAACAAACAACAAAACTGTAGAAGAGAATATTTTTAGAACATTCAAATGGATTATCAATCAAGGTCATAAAGTAGTTCTGGTTTACCCAATACCCGAAACTGGTTTCCATGTACCCATGAAAATCAAGAGTATGCTTAGTGCAATATCAGCTAGCGAGGCATCAAATCTTTCGAATGAACTCATTGCTTCACATAGTTTCGAAAATTATAAATCGAGATCACAAAAAGCATTTGAATTATTTGATAAATTCCCCAGCAACGAAAATGTAATTCGCGTTTACCCGGCCACTATTTTTTGTGATGAATCTAGCGGTCGATGCTATACACATAACGATGAATTCACTTATTATTGTGACGATGATCATCTCTCGTCAGCTGGTGCGAACTTACTCGTCAAAGAAATTGCCAAACAACTGAGAATGAACCATCAACCACAGGCTGAAAACTGATTCATCTCAGTAACTTTAATCATGGCGTTTTCGAGTAATCTGGAAAGATGTTTTCTATCCAGAAATCACTATTCGACAGTCACACTTTTTGCCAGATTTCGAGGCTGGTCTACATTACAACCCCGTAAAACAGCGATGTGATATGACAGAAGTTGCAGTGGAATTGCGGTGACCAGAGGTTGCAGGAAATCATCCACATCGGGAACATAAATTACATCATCGGCAATCTCTGCAATTTTTTTATCCCCTTCACAGGCAATAGCAATTACAGGCCCTTTTCGCGCTTTGACCTCTTCCAGATTACTCATGACTTTCGGATAAATCTGTCCTCGAGGAACAACAAACACACTAGGCGTTACTTCATCAACCAGCGCGATCGGACCATGTTTCATTTCAGCAGCCGGATAACCTTCCGCGTGGATATAACTGATCTCTTTCAGTTTCAAGGCGCCTTCCAGAGCACCCGGAAAATTATACAGTCGCCCGAGATAGAGAAAGTTATTGAAGTGACAATACTTATTCGCAATGTCTTTGACTCGATCATGATATTCCAGGCACTTCCGAATTTGATCCGGAACTTTTTGAATCGCATCGATAATTCGGCGGCCTGCCGGATATGAGAGATGCCTCATTCTTCCGAGAAACAGTGCCAACTGTATCATGACCATGACCTGAGACGTAAAGGCTTTCGTAGAAGCGACACCCACTTCCTGGCCGGCGTGCAAATAGATCCCGCCATCTGCCTCACGGGCTATTGAAGAACCGACCACATTGCAAATTGCCAGCGTCGGATGCCCTTTTCGTTTACATTCCCGCATCGCTGCGAGCGTATCCGCTGTCTCACCACTCTGAGTGATCGCAAAAATCATGGTACTGTTCGATATTGGAGGATTCCGATAACGCAATTCACTCGCGTATTCGACTTCGGTTGGAATTCGGGCAAATTCTTCTAACAAATATTCTCCCACAAGACCCGAATGCCAGCTTGTACCACAGGCCGTTAACACCACACGATCAATCTTTCTGAGCTGTTGTGCAGACAGATTCAACCCACCAAATTTTGCGGTTGCTTCGTCTTCATCGATCCGACCGCGCATTGCGTTTTCCAGCGTCTGGGGTTGTTCAAATATTTCTTTCAGCATGTAATGTTTGAAATCACCCAGTTCCGCTTCCACACTCACTTGATCGAGTGTATGAATCGCCAGTTTCTGTTGCCCTTCGTCCCGATGAATGACTTCCACTTCATCTCGCGTAAGAATTGCCATCTCATGATCGGCCAGATAAATGACTTCATCCGTATATCCCGCCAGAGGAGTTGCATCACTGGCGATAAATTGTTCCCCTTTTCCCACACCAATCACAAGAGGGCTTCCCAAACGAGCCGCGATCAGTAAATCAGGAAGGTCCTGGAACAAGATCACCAGTCCAAAAGTACCCTTCAATTTAGAAAGTGTTATCTCGACAACTTTCAGATATGTTGAAACGTCTTCTGGATCGGATCCCAGTTTAATCTGCTCTTCCAAATGGTGTGACAGTAAGTGCGCAATCGTTTCTGAATCTGTCGTTGTCCGAAAGATATATCCCAGCCCCTGGAGTTGTGTGCGGAGTGTGGAATAGTTTTCAATCACACCATTATGAACAATGACCACCTCACCGTTACCACCGGTATGGGGATGAGAATTCTGATCGTTCGTTTCACCATGCGTCGCCCAACGCGTATGACCGATTCCCAAAGTTCCCGAGACAGGACTCGCTTTGAACAGGGCCGCCATTTCAGCAACCCGCCCTTTTTTCTTCCGAATATGAATCGACGTCCCATCGTGGGCGGCTACTCCAGCACTGTCATATCCACGATATTCCAGTTTTTGCAGACCTTTAATTAAGACAGGACCGGCTTGGCGATGACCAATATATCCGACAATTCCACACATGCTTTCGCGCTCCATCGCTGAATGAGGGAAGTAATTACATTTTGATCGTATTCGTCATCTCTCTTTTTAGATGAGGCTTTTGACTCTATTTGATTCCAAATAAAAATGTCAAAATGACGAAAAGACAGGCCTGGAAATGACTTTGGTTAAATATAAATTCACCTTTATGCACTCACGG
>NZ_CALEMX010000449.1 GCF_937910335.1 uncultured Gimesia sp.
ACGCGCGTGATTGAAAATCGTCATGAGCGACTGACGACGATTCTGGTAGCCCCGTTAATGAGTTGTTCGGCCCGCTGGCCCGTTTACACGCTTTTCATTGCGGCGTTCATTCCGAATATCGCTTATCTTTCCATTGCCAATAGTCCTATCGTGACATTACAGGGCATCGTTTTGTTTGGTATGTCATCAATTGGTGCATTGGTCGCAATTCCTGTGGCTTGGTTTTTGAAGCGATTTTTCTTTCAAGGGGATGTGGCGCCGTTTGTGATGGAACTACCGGCCTACAAGTGGCCTTCTCCACGCAATGTGATTTTGCGTGTTTACCGCCGTGCGAAATCGTTCGTAGTCAAAGCGGGTACTTTGATTTTTACTACATCGATCATCATCTGGGCTGCCGGCTATTTTCCTGGAGATCACAGTGAACAGTTTCAGATCCAGAGTCGGATTGAATCGAATGAGGCTTCACTGGGGCAAATCGAAGATCAGCTTGCTTCCGTAAATGAAGACGGCCCGGAGTCTCTTAAGGAATTACAGAATGAAAAAACGCTGCTCACCAGCGAGCAGTCCGAATTGTATCAGAAACAGAATCTTGTGAGCAGCCAGTTGGTTGAATCCAGTTTTCTTGGAATGTCTGGGCATTGGATAGCGCCGCTTGTGAAACCATTGGGGTGGGACTGGAAAATTGGTGTGGGTGTAATAGCATCGTTTCCCGCACGGGAGGTCATCATTTCGACATTGGGAACGATTTATAGTCTGGGTGGTGATATTGATGAAGAAAATGAAGGTTTGATCGGTTCGATTCGTGCTTCCACCTGGCCTGATGGCAGGAAAGTATTCAATATACCCGTGGCGATCTCGATTATGGTATTCTTTGCATTATGTGCTCAATGTGCGGCGACCTTGATGGTGATTCGGCGTGAAACGAACAGTTGGTTCTGGCCGGTGTTTTCGTTTACTTATATGACGGTGCTGGCCTATGTGGGGGCTTTCATTTCCTATCAGGTGGGTATGTTATTGATCTAGTGCGGGCAATGAACGAAAAGACAATCACACATCATTCATTTTGAAGAATGAGTCTATGATATGGATCAAATTGATGGACAATTAGTGGGAGCCCTCGTTGTTGTAGTGGGGGCGGTCTATTTTCTGACTCGCCGCGTTATACGCTTTTTCAAGCAGCGTTCCGGGTGTGATGGTGGCGCATGTACGGGCTGTGACGCAGGGCCGGCCCAATCTTCCGACTTCGTTTCCCTGGACCAATTGAAGCAATCTAAATAGTTTCGAATTTCTCTCAGATTTGCGAATTGATTTGATCTGGTGAGCGTACTTTTTCGTTTGTAGAAAGAGTAAGCATGATATCAATATGAAATCAAGGAGCAAGATGATGACTGATGAGAGAATCTATCAACCGATGTCGGGTTGGTTTCCGTTGGCGGTATGTCTGGGTGGTTTGCCATTAGCTCTGATCTTATTTGTGGCTGGAGTCAGCTTCGAAAATGCCCTGCTTGGTATTATGGGGGTTGTGATAGCTCCGATTTGCCTCATCGGCTTGTTTGGATGTATGGCGATTGCCCCGAATCAGGCTCGAGTGCTGTTGTTGTTTGGTGAGTATAAGGGGTCGGTGATGCAATCCGGTTTTTTCTGGGTGAATCCTTTTTTCTCGAAGCAGAAAATTTCTTTGAGGATTCGTAATTTTGAAACCGGATCCATTTCGACACCGGAACAGAAAAACCAGTCCGGAGCAGTGATTCAGATGAAAAGTCGCTCGGCTGGAAAACCATCCAAGGTAAACGACCGGGACGGAAATCCGATCGATATTTCGACTGTCGTGGTCTGGCGCGTGGTCAATACAGCCGAAGCGTTGTTTGAGGTCGATGATTACGAAGATTTTGTGGCGGTTCAAAGTGAGGCGGCATTACGCAATCTTGCCAGTCGTCATCCTTACGATAGCGAAGACCATGAAGTCTCTTTACGTGGTAACACCACAGAAGTCTGTGACCAGTTGAAAGTTGATATCCAGGAACGTCTGGACAAAGCCGGCGTGGAAGTAATAGAAGCACGCATTAGCCATCTGGCCTACTCACCGGAAATCGCCGCTGCTATGTTACAGCGACAACAGGCACAGGCTGTCGTGGCAGCCCGCACTAAAATCGTAGAAGGGGCAGTGGGCATGGTCGAAATGGCATTAGATCATTTGGCTGAAAGGAAAGTGGTTGAGCTGGATAACAACTATCGCGCGGCCATGGTTTCGAACCTGCTAGTCGTGCTGTGTAGTGATCGGCATACTCAACCGGTGGTGAATACAGGCAGTTCACATCATTAATCGCTGAATTGAGATGAGGATCGTGGTGATTGTCTACAAATGAAGAAGAGGGTTATGAGTGAATTCTCATAACCCTCTCATCGATCAGGGACTAGCATCTACTCAATAAAAACAAGTTACGATAAATAAATTGTAACCAGTTGCCTGCTGTCAGGTATTTGTTCGCGCGACGGTCAATCTTACTGTAGAAAAAGAACAATTTACTGATTTTTTTACCGAATAGATATTTGTTCGCGTGAAGCTATGGGGATTTCTGCGTTGATGCAGAAATGAGATGAGTCGAATCGTAATGTGAGGGGCTTGTCCCAGGAAAACGGATTGAAATGTCCGGTAGAAACGGGACCGATTCAAACTTTCATGTTTTAAATCGGTTTAGGGCTTCACATCTGGGCCTTTCGAGTTGGTCACGGATTCCCAGGAAGTGCCGATGCGAAGTTCGTCTAAGAAAAATTTGCTTTTGGTACCCACATGGATTCGAACATGTTCATAGACAGTCGAGTCGTGAAACGGAGCCGAAGTGCGAGACCAGGTCAAAGGTTCCTCATTTGGAATTATTTCCGCTTGGGAAAAAACACGCAGGAACATCTGGTCTGGGGAATTTTGGCTGGCGACGATTTTACCAATGAAAAAATAAGGTTCGTCATACAATATCGGCGGTGTGATTTTAAGAGTCTGAAACTGAGTAAATAGAATTGGGAGATTATTTGTACCAATACCAAATTGAATCTTTCTCGCGTTTCTTTTCTTGTTATTTATATCATCGAGAGTCCGGAATGAAATATTACCATACTGATCATGGGAGGGGAGATTAGGAGGCGGAGTTGCTTTCTCGACAAAAAAACTGATATAGTAGATTGCATCAGTATTAAGTCGAATTGGCTTTTTCAGAGTGCGCCAGGCAACATCCCCATTTTTCATTTCGATGCAACCAGTATGACTGGGGGTAATTAATTTTGGCTGAAGTGCTTTTTGGGGATGATTGATTACACGAGCAAGTTTAATATATTTGAGTGTACCTTTGCCAGTTTGATTTTGTAAACCGAGTCTCCAGTTTCGCCAGGGGCCTATCCATCCCGTGCCACCATGTTGCCACTTGGAAGCTGATTTATTGTTCGTTTCTTTCATTGGAAGGAAGCTGTCAGAAGCAATGAGTTCTTCTTGGAAAACCTTTGGGTCTTTGGGTGATTTTGGTACTTCCCGTTTAAATTTGTCAGGATTCAAAGCAATTGCATTGTTAATATTTTTATCGATGTATTGCGCGACTCCTTGATTGACGATCTGTATCTGGTCTTCATCCTGGGAAGACTCTTCAAGGGGCTGAATTCGCACAGAACCCTCAAAAACATGTATTTCGGTGCCACTATTTTCTGCCGCTTTGATTCCGTACAGCGTACCGACATCAAAGAATTTCGCCTGTGATGTGACGAGCTCGAATTCTGGTGCCGATTCATGGCCGTGCAGCACAACTGAGCCTGAGATTAACCTGGCAGAGTTTGCAGATTCAATTTTGATTTCAGTCGGGCCCTCTAGAACCAGGCGTATTCCGCTGTCAAAACGAAATTCTGCAATTCCTTCTTTCAGGAAAAGATCTTTGGATAATAATCGTTGTCCAGAGAAAAGAGGACGTTTGTCATTGCCCCAGATGCAATTAGCAGATCGTGAAAGAGTGGCTACATAGGTATCGGGTAAATCCCTGATAAGTGGTTCAACTCTGGCAAGAGGTGGTTTTTCCCAGAAGAAGTGTCCCGCCATGAACCATTCTGCGCCTAGTATGAGAGAAACTATAGCAGCAGCGACGACTAAATAGCGAATCGGCGAGATAGGATTTAAGACGCTGCTGGGGTCTGATACGCTTTGTGGAACTGTGGATATAAATATCTGTTCGCGTTCTTTTAATTTCTCAGCAGTGCGATTATTGATTCCCGTATTGATATCCACATAATCAAAGTAAGTCTGCCTTGCCTCTGGGTTATCGAGTAGATATTGCTCAACTTCTTCAAATTCTGATTGGGATAATTCGCCGTCAGAAAGTAGACTTAACAATCGACTAAAATTTGCAGAAGGGTCAAGGGTCGACATTATGACGGTTCCTCAGATTTAAGCTTTCTCATAACGCACTCGGCTAACTCACGCCTCAGGGTACTCAGGCGGTTATAAAGTGTCTGGACTGTTTTACCAGCCTTTACTGCAAAATCTTTGATGGATTGTTTTTCGTACGTTGCACTAATGAGTAATTCCTGGTCTAAGGTTTTCAGCTTATCGAAGCAATCACGTAAATGTTCCAGTCGAATATTGTGATTGTTGAGATGTTGTATCCTTTCCACAGACATTGATTCGATTAACTCCTGACTAAAAAAGTGTCGATCACGTTGAACACTTCTCCGAAAATTGCAAACGGTAAAAAAAGCGATACCACACGCCCAGGAGAAAAAATCTCGCTCTTGATCAAATTCACTAAATTTATTCCAAAGTGTCAGACACACATGTTGATAGACGTCTTCGGCATCTGAGTTATGGGGGACCAATGTTCGGATGTACCCAAAAATGCGCAGTCGCTCCTCGTTCAATAACGTAGAAAATGCGCGTCTGGCATCTTGATCAGTAATCGTAGAGGTAAAGGCCGACATAAGGGCTCAGGAGTCTCCGTTCACTAAATTCTATCAGGGCCACTAACATTGTATTATAATGCAATGCATCTCGCATCATAATTCAATATAGCAAACTTAAAGAGAGAACGGAAAGCGATACCTAAACTTATGTCATAAACGTTCCATATCGATTTAGTGATAAAAAAAGAATCGCAATACCTACTAATAATTGTTCTATCAACTCCGTTACCTAATGTTAAAAGTCCGTTTTCAATCGTTTTCTTTAAACAATAATAATTAGTAAACTTATGTGTATTTTGGAGTAAATGAACCAGATGCGATTGTCATAACGTCTTGGTTATAAAATGGATGAAAAAGACTGCGATTTGTGTTAGAGTTAGTATTTGATTCGCGTTTAAAATGAATCTCTTTCCTGGTTGGAGTAGCAGTGATGAAAGAAATTGTGGACAAAATGTCATATCTTATGAGTGCGAATGTAGTTTGCCTCTTTCTGGCTGTAAGCCTCTTGGGATGTACGGACCCCAGCGAAATTGCCAAAGAACAGAATGCAGTTCAAGGTGATCAAGAGCAAGGAGGGGAGGCCCCTCAAAAGCAGGTGATGCCTGCAGCGGAACAGCAGAATCCCGCGAAGAAGGATGGCAAAAAAAGTATCATTGGAAAGACAACCGCCGTAGTGGTTAATGCGAAAGAAGCTCTAAAAAATCCGGACATTAAAGTGGTTGATGGAAAAATTAAAGGTATCGATCCTTTTTCTCAGGCCGGCAGTGCTTATGTCGTGATGGCGTCGAAAGTGAGTACTCTGGGCATGCAACAGGCCATTAAACATCATAAGATTTTGAATGATAAATTTCCCAGTTACGATGAGTATATGAAAATGATGAAGGAGAACCGGGTTGAGTTCGCTCAACTTCCTCCTTATAAATTGTATGGCTATGACGCTGAGACTGGAACTATTATGGTCCTGCAGGATAACAAGAAAAAAGCAGAGCTTTATAAAGAAGCGGGGATTCCGCTCGACTGATTATTTATCTCTATTTGGCATAGCATCTGCGTATTACCTCTTCATCGAATCAATTGATGAGAGAATGTTGATTTAAAGCAACATTTGTTTCAAAGCAGGTTCAGACTGTTGATTTATTGCAACATGCTGAACCACTTCTGAAGAGGTAAGCCTTATGAATGTCAAACGGTCAGCAAACATCCAAAGACTTGTCACAAAATCGATTATGCTTGCGATATTGACAGGTTCAGCAGGGTTCAGTTTTGGTACTTCTCGTGCTGAAGCAGAAGGCTGGATGTATAATCGCTCTTATTACAGCCATCAGTTACCTCCCGAAGTTGCTGCACGATATCCCCGTCCTCAAAGTCGTTCTGCCTATCGTCTTCCTCAATTGGCAACCACCCCCGGATTTGCATTAAAAGGCGCCCGACGTTGGAATTACGTTCGCATGTTTAATGGAAACAGCTATGACACGACCATTTTAAGAAGCGATACCTTTGACGTCGTTTCACCCTAAAATGGGTTTTCCAGCAAACTCAAATCGTTTCATTCTCAACAGCTTCCCTAAATATCAGGGAGAGTTTTTTTTCTGCTCGGCCAGGGCTTCGTAGTAGCGGCGTACCTGATTTTCGTACTGGGGCAGAAACTTCTCGGTATAGATGTTTAACAGTTTCTGTCGCATGGCGGGGGGTAAGTGTCCCCATGCATCTTTGATGTAGAGATTCCTGTTTGCCAGACTGCCCGCTGTAGCCTGACCCTCTTCTTTTCGCTCGGAAGACTGTCGCGCCGGACCTTGAGAAAGTTGATTCCCATCTTTTCGTCCCGTTTTTGTTTTCTGCATACGAGATTTTTTCTCGTCTTTTAACTGCTGATCATGATTTGGTTTGAGTTGACGCCTTGACGATGTGGGGGTAGATTCGACCAGACGAATTAACTCTTCCAGATTTTGGACAACCTGCTGCTGGAGTTTCTGAGTTTCCTGTCCCGTCTGTTGATTTTCAATCAGTTTACCGGCACGTTTCATCTCTGCGATGATTGGTTCCACCGGTAGCATATTTTTGCGGCTTGCTCGTTTGCGATTTTCTTTCTGATTTCGATCTTGCTTCGCATCAGTGTTTTCAATACTTTTTGTTACGTTTGATTTCTCCGGAGCGGATTTTTTTTGTGACTGCTCACCAGCGAACAAGGGGTGAGCCTGCTGGTTTGGTGTCAAAGTGACGCTGATCACTATTAGAGATAAGATCCATGATTGTCTGTTTAATTTTGTATTCATAGTTTTAATTCGAGCTTGGGTTCCGGTTCTTCGGAAAGTGTCTGGTTGAGAAGTGTCAGTAGTACCATCGATAATTCTGCCAGTTCAGCTTGCTCTTTTGAGAGCGCTTTACGTCGCTGGATTTGCTCGGGAGTCAACTTTTTCTGCTGGCTGAGTGAATTGTTAAATGATCTCGTGCGATGCAATATGTTCTCTTGTAGTAATTTGAGCAGCTTCAATTGCGTTAACAGTGAAATTTGGTCTGTTTGCGGGAAGTTTTGGTTTTGATCAGACTGCGTTTCTTGTGTGTCGTTCAGCTTTGGTTTTTCATCCAGTATTTCTAACAACTTGATCAGCTTCGATTTTGCAGATTGCTCGGCTGTTTGAGTTTCCTGATCTGTGAGACGTTGGTCCAGTCGAATGAGTGCACTCTCCAGTTGTTCGATGACTTTTTCAAGTGCCAATACAAAGACTGGCGCTGCTTTCATTTTCTCTGTCAGATTTATGGTTTCGTTTTTCAGATCCTGTTCTGTCTCGAACAGTTGCTTCAAAGATTTTAATTGACCTCGCGACCAACGTCCGCGCGTCAGACGTGCCTGTTCCAGCCGTTTCGTTTCCTGGATAACTGCATCTTGCCTTTCAATCAGACTTTTGAGTTCTGAACTCATTTTGGCAAATTCTTCAAAGGCCAGTGATTCTTCCGCCTCTTTTTTGCGCTGCGCCAATTCGCGTTGTGCCTGTTCCAGATCATCCAGCGTTTCCTGAATTTCTTTTTGTGCTTCCTGAATATTTTCCTGTTGCAGTGCTTCGTTTATTTTGGCGAAACGATTTCCAGCACGTTGAACCGATTGGGCGGCTTGTTGCAGGTTCAGTCGTTTCAGTTGTTGCTCAAACTGTTTCAGTTTTTTCTTCAGTTCCTGTTCCTGCTTTACAAGTTGCTGGAGTTGTGCTTTCAGTTCTGTGTCATTGGCAGCATTCTTTGCAGATTGCAGCTTTTGCAGGACATCCTGTTGCTGTTGTTTTAACAGGCTTAATTCCTGTTCGGATTGTTTGAGTTTTTTAACTAACTGGTCTGTAGAATCTGCACCATTGTCGGCAAAAATCTTTTTCAACATTTTCATGGATTGCTGAATATTTTGTTGTTCCTGAATCGCTTGTCCCACTTGATTTTGTTTCAGCTTATCGGCTGTTTGTCGCATCTCTTCAGGAATAGCTTTTTTACGCATAAAATCCATGGCAGCCTTTTTTTGTAATTGTTCATCCTGTGTGACTGCGTCGGCTTGCGAATTAAGCGTATCGAGTAAATTTCGAAATGCTTTAAAATTCTCAGCCTGTTGTTCCTGACGGGTTGCCAATTTTTCCAGGTCTGCCTGTTCTTGAAGCTTTAAATTACCAAACGATTTTGTAATCGTTCTTTTTGCCAGTTTTTCGGTTTGGGTTTGGATTTCTGACTGCTGCTGAATCTGTTCATCCAGCTCTGCAACAAGATCTCTTGTGTTCTGCCATTGTGAAAGTGATTTCAGTACGAGATTCAATCTGTTGATGACATGCTGTTGTCCTTTTTCGGCAATATTCAATGATTCGAGTGGGCTACTGTCAGGAGAGCGATTGCCAGCCTTGTTTTTCGTGTCAGATTCTGGTTTGGTGAGACTGGAACTGGTTGATTTCTCTTTTTGTGTAGACTGATTTGCAGCATTCTTCCCTATAGGACTTGATTTCATCTTTGACTGAAGTTTTTTTCGGGCTTGGGTAATCTGTTCCTGTATTTGTGGGAAGGCATTTTGATTCAGTTGCGACAGTTCAGTGTTGAGTTCCGAAAGTCGTTGATTCATCCCCGGATCATCAATGTGATTCCACTCTAGTTCATTTACGAGTTCCCTCGAACGTTGTTCCAGACCGGTACGTGGTCTGAATAACTGGGAGGTAACACGTTTCTGATCCATTTCCACCTGTTTGATCGTATCAATCTCTTCCGCGCGGGCAGTACCAACGCGCTGGAGCTGGTGTTGGACGTCTTTGATTTCGGTATGCAATAGTCGCTGGTCTTTTATAACGCGTGTTAGCTCTTCGAGGAGCAGGGCGTGTCGATTTGCCAGTTCTTTGGCTTTGTATTGCGGGCTGACCAGGGTCAGTACGCGTGAACTGCTGGTTCCAATATGCATTTCTGGTGGAGCAAGTGGTTTAGCATCCGGCGAGACTTCACTAAGAAAATGGTCACTGGCTTCTGCACGAAAGATGATGCGATCACCTTCTACAAGCGTCAGCTCCGACAGATTCCAGTTATGAGTGAGAATCAATTGCTCATTGGATGAGTGTGGATCGAGCGTGAGAGGGAATGATTGATTGTCACGGTCTGTTCGCAGCGCACGCGAGAGAGTTTCATCTTTCGATGATTTCTGGTAACGAATTAGCGCACTGGCGATGCTTAAATCATCCTGGATAGCGACGATTAAGGGAATTTGTGCAGTGGGAGTCACCTGGAGATCGGTTTCCGGCTTTTCGAGATAGACTTCGGGAACAGCATCGGCAATAGCTGTAATCTCATAACGTTTCGGGGAAGGTGGTTTGAACCCCTGATCATTTTCTACTTCGAACCAGAAGGAATAGGTTCCCGGCTCTCGAATGTAAAAGGATGTACCAAAATGTTTTCGATCTTCATCCAGTCTGAGGGAAATGGGTTGGCGGTCCTTGATTCTCAAAACAGCAGATTTCAGCCGCTTATTGGAACGGGCTTTGAATTCGACGTTCGTTCCGACGATGGCCTTAAAGTTGCCGATGCCCTGCGGTAGTTTTTCGATGGGTCTGGATGTGTAAGCAGGTGGAATAAGCTTGACTTGCTGTAATTCGATGATGGTAGGAGGAACCGAGACTATGTTCAGCCACTTCATCGAACTGTCATCGCCGCCGATGGCTCTGAGCTTCACTTTTTTCCTGGAGATCAGCAATGATCCGGTGCCCAGGTCACGGTTTACACCTGATGGTCCGGGAACCGAAACGATTCGAAGCCGCTCCGAATGTGATTTTCCAGGTGATGTCTGGTTGTCCGGCGATTGATATACGATCCGTAGATCTTCAGGAGGAACTCCTTTTCGATTTTCTACAAAAAAACGAAAGCTCTCTCCTTCAACAACCTGATATTGATTTTGAGGACCCGCTTCAATGGGCACGAGATTTTCATCCAGAATCAGTAGTTCGACGGTTTGTGGCCAATCGGGTGCTGAGAATGGAAGAATCAATCGATGGATTCCCAAAATCACGCGCTGTGGATGAAGCACCGAAATGGAAGCTACTATCAGACAGAATAAAAGAGTGACCATCATAATTTTTCTGATAGGTTGTGTGTCAACCAGTTCCAGAAAATTGATACGTGTAGCTTGTTGAAAGGCGTCGTCGATGACTGCCTGACGAAGTTGTTGAGAACCAGAAAATTGTGATGTTTGCTGCGAATCAAATTGGACACTGCTGGCAAAACTGTCTTTGAGTGCCGGGTGTTGTCGTTCAATTTTCAGTGCAAGGTCAAAATCTGTCAGCGGTGTTTTTAAAGGGATGACCAGTTTTTTCCAGAGCGCTCCTACAACAAATCCACCTGCTGCCATACTGAGGAATAATCGAATGACAGGGTCAGTAATATTCAGAGCCCAGTCAAGACTGATCAGGCTGAGGGCCAGAACTAAAAATAGCGTCAATCCTCGACAGAGTCCATCAAGCCAGATTAACTGATGGATCTTGCGATGCAGTTGTTCAAATTTAGTATGAAGTGATTGCGGCATAGTTCTGAGTTCAGAAAAAAACAGGGATAACACTCTCTATTATACTAAGCGAAAACGTTTTCTTAAGAGCCATTCTGCAGTAATCAGTAAAGTGAACAGTATTAAGAGTTCCCAGCGATTCCAGAGCGGGATTGGTTCTTCGTTCTCCAGTGGAACCGGGTGACCCGCGGGAATTGCCCGTGGAAGCTGGTCTGCGGCAAAGATATGAAAATATTTTCCTCTGGTTTCATTGGCCGTTTTTTGCATGTCATTCTGGTTCATATCCCGGATCAGCAATTCTCGCTGTGAGATTTCGACCCGAAAATCATCTGAGGGGGGAGTTCCCTGCAGGATTGGTTGAGAGACCCAGGAATGGTAAGCCCCTTCGGTGATATTGGAATAACTTCCTTCGAAGACATTGGGTGATTTTTCCAATGGGGATAAAATGACAGGACGGGAGACATCTCCCTGCCGCTCCAGCATCACTGTTACATTTTCCAGCTTTGTTGGTATTTGTCGTTCATCCAGAAATTTGACTCGAATCTGGACCGTGTCGCCTTGTTGATAAATTTTGCGATCCAGGCTGAGCTCGATCGCTTGCTCCTGGTTTAATAATTTAGAACGACTGAGATAGCGAATCGCCTGCACCCAGAAGCGGGAATAATACAAGTCGCCAACCAGATCACGCCATCTCCATAGATCGTCGGTTGCACTGAAGAGCACTTTTCCTGCGCCCACGCGTTGCGTGGCAATGATGGGAATCAGTTGTCCATTTTTCCCTCTTTGTGTGGGATGTGTGGCGAACACGGAAGCACCGGGTTTCACATCTTCGGCCGTGTAAAACCAATACAGCTCAGGTAAGTTGTTCCAGATGGTTCGGCTTTGTTCCGCGCTGTCTGCAAATCGGAAGATCGAAGTGTTGTATTGACCTTCGGTAGTCAATTCGGGTTGAAATCCTTCGATTACAGGCGCGTCGTTCGTTGCCTGGTTTGTTTTGAATAATTCGACAGGTAACAGTCCTTCCAGTTTTGTGTTGGCATACGCTTGTGGAGAAAAACGAGGTCCGGCAACCACAATCAGTCCGCCCCCCTTTTCGCGTACGAACTGGTCCAGATTTTCAAAAACGGTCTGACTGAAATAGGCGGGATCGACATCGCCGAGGATTACCACATCATATTGATAAAGATCTTCTTTTTTTACGGGGAAATAATCCAAAGCGGTCGCATCTTCAGAAGAATATTCCAGATCCGATTCCTGTAAAATGCTTCTGAGTTCGACGGTTTTGTCTCTCTCCAACAGATGTTTCAAATAGCGATATTCATACCGGGGAACCGAATCTACCAGCAGCACCCGGATCTTCTGATCGAGTATAGAGACTTGTCCTACCTGCTGATTGTTCTTTTGATTGACTTCACCCTTGACCGGTTTCACTTCAAATACAAATTCAAACAGTCCCGGTTTCGTGGGCGTGAAAGTGAGTTCAATCTTTTGAGATTCCTTTTTTGGATTGATGGGAAACTGTCTGGTAGCCAGGGCAGCGCCGGTTTTCGCATCTTTCAGAGCGACAGAAATCGATCCGGAATTGATACCAAAGTTTTTGACTTTCGCAGAGAGATTGATGGGGTCATTCACAAAGGCAACATCATCAACCAACAGGTCGTATAATTGCAGATCCCTGACAGGTTGTTCGCTGCCTACACCCACGGGAAAGATAGGAACCAGTTTTGATTTTGCCAAAGCACTCGCCCGTGATAAGAGATCCATTTCACCTGTACTGGAGATCCCATCACTGAAGACAATAATGGCTGTGGGAGGTGTTCCTCGAAAATCATTCAGGACTTTCTGTACGGCACGGAATAGGCGCGTTTCTTTTCCCAATGGTTCCACTTGTGTGATTAACTCACGCGTTTGTTCGGCATGGGTTTTCTCCAGCAGGCTTTGACCCCCGAGTGGAATACATGCTTCTGAAAAATGATAAAGTCTCAGTTTATGTTTTTTTTGCAGCGAGCTCAGGAATTGTGCATCATTCTGTAGCAAGAATGATTTTACCAGATCGAGGCGATTCTTTCCTTTTCCCAGCTGTTGGGCTCGGGTACTGAATTCTTGAGAGCCCGATTCAGAATAATCATCTTCCAGCCCCATACTGGCTGAGTCATCAATTAAAACTGCAATAAACGGCAAGCCTGTCCTGTGAATGGAGAGCGTGAGTTTGGTGAGAAACAGTAAGACAATTACAAATAAGGTCAGTCGGATGGTCAATAATCCAGCTCGTTTGGGGAGATCGAGATGGATGGTATCTTTCAGATAAGCATAAATCAGTAGAAAGATGATCGCGGTACCTATCAGTAACACGACCCAGTCGGGCAACCAGGCAGGCCAGGGCGCATTCCACTGCAAGTTCCACTCGGTTCCCTGGCCGGGTCCCGTGGGAGGGATCTCAAAATAGGATTCGAGAAGTTGTTTCAGATAATCCATAAATGGGAATAATCTACGAAGAATGGAAAATCAGATCTGCTATATCAGATCAAACAGGGCCGTGAGTGACTTATATTGTATTCAGATCCGTGAGCAATTGTTGTTTTTCGTCTGATTCCAACTCCGATTCTGCGATATTTTTTGCACTTTCCAGCCAGGTGGCGGCTTCCTCCGGCCTGTTTGCGACCGCTGAAGCCCGCGCCAGGGATTCGTAGGCATAAGCCATATAAAAGGGGCTTAACTCGTTTGCCTGGCTGATTTTCAGACAGAGCGAGGCAAAGCTGAGAGCGAGTTTGGGTTGATTGGTCATCGCATAAACACGGGAAAGCTGCCAATAGGCAATGGAAATATTGAGAGGAGTATGACCCTCGTATTGTGTCCAATGCCAGAATGAAGCCTGGCAGGCGGAAATCATCTCCAGATTCTCAGAGGGGGTCCGGTCTTTATTCTCAAGAAGGTCCCAGGTTTTATTAAAACAATCAGCGGCAAAATAGCGATGAGCGGATTGAATATCGAATTCAGGCGTGGGCATAGAGTGACTCCCTCAGGGGTACTTTCGTAAACAATGGATGTTAAAACTGGCTTTGAAACACTCCGGAAAAATTGCTCTTCAGGCAAAATCCTTTTCAAGGCATAATGCATTGTATCGAAGCGAGATAGGAATGATAAGAAGTTCGAAAAAATGAAAGGAAGTCAAAGAAAGAAATCATTTTAGAGTAAAAAAACACGATGTTTGACTGTCTTGTCGATATTCTCCAGATTGCCAGCTTGATGCAACAGGATCTCGCTATTCGATAATGTTTATCCAGTCGAAACAAATGTCATAACCAATGGATTCAGAACGCATTCATTCCCGATAAAAAAGAGACGAGGGACTTCGGATCGATCCAACCGAACCCAGTTCTTGTGTGGGGAAAGCCCTTTCAAGACAAATTATCGGGAACTTCAAGATAGACATTAAGGCGACTATGATCCTGTCAAAAGCGAACATCAATCGAGAAAGCCTTTCCGCAAATGAATTCCAGTTGGATTCGGCAGCGTTGCCCGCTTCTGCGCATCTGGTGGGCATTTGT
>NZ_CALEMX010000450.1 GCF_937910335.1 uncultured Gimesia sp.
CCCATGAACCCCGATTCTCTCACTTAGGCTGGTACTAAGATCGGGGGAAGGTCAATCTCTTGCAGAATATTGTCATAAACAGACATCATTCTTGCCTCTTCATCTAAGTGGAGTTCTTCGATTCGTTCAAGATAATATGGACGCTCTTTTTCCCAAAAGTAACGATGCCGGTGAATATTTGTCTCATTCAATAAACTTGGGATGTTGTGCAGGAAATCAATTTCAGCTTCAAGCCACTCCTTTTCGTCCAATCCAAATGCAGTACGTATTTCGAGGAGACCATTGTGCAACAATTGAACATAAAGTCTTTGAAGCTCATCCATGCGACCTGATTCCTTTTATATCATTTAGGGAATAATAACTGCGGGGAGCTCCAGTATCGGATCTGGGATACCATCAGGAGTTCTGTTTCGAAGAGCTGCCTCTACACAGGTAACTCCAGATTCTCAGGTTGATCAGGTTACCGTCTGATTCGTGGATGAATTTGCCGGTGACGATGTTGCCTAGGCCGGATTTAATCGGCGGGCACTGTTTGATAACGGTGATTATAGCTTCACCGCAAAGTGTCAAACTCTGGAAAGTCTAGGAAGAGATTTAACCCACCGTTCATGTTGTGTTTAAAAATCTGATTGATCTAATCATCAATTGGAGAATCGTTTAGAGCAGATTGATAGCTGCTGTGTAGTAGTCCGATACCAATTTTTACAAGATCGCGACAACTGTATCCATTATCGTTTTGTTTATTTTTAGCTAGGAATATATTAACATAAAATGGACGTTCTCCAGCGCTCGCTAGTGATTTTATAGAAGGGTCTACTATTCCAAGTAGTAGCCAGTTAGTATTCACGTCCTCATCTTTTAGAGGCGGGAGAACACTAACACATAATAATTGTTGCTTGGTCTCCTTTACAAAAGAATCATCCATATATGTGCATTCTCTCGGTTCAGGTGAAGTAATAAAATCATGCGTGGATAAATAAAAATTTCTTTCCATCATTCTGTCTTCATTCTATTGTATTGGAATATCTGGCATCGTTATTGCGTCCAGTTGAATGTTAGAACTATCAATTAGTAATTCATCCCCCCCGCCCTTAAAGCCCCCCCATGGGTCAGCTTTTTTTACTATGATCTTGCTGTTATCTATGATGCGACCATGTGAAACAAATTCTCCGGTATTTGATAAACTAAGGCCAAGAGATTCTCTCGTTTGTTTACTAACGGGGTCTCTTGTCCACGATTTGCCAAATGGTCCTGATTTTCCACCCCAGTGACGCGTTACTTTCGTTCCAATTTTGGGATAATTATTATGCACCAAAGTCCCGAGAGAACCAACCAGATAAACGTGTTCTCCCTGAACTTCGAGATTATATACGGTTTCGTTGCCAACGCGAGGGGTGATTGAAACAACTTGTTTCAGGCCAGCCAGAGTTGAAACTTGTTCGCCCGGTTTGAGGTGCCCGGCTTCGACGAACTGCTTCCGATCGGCTGACCAGTAGCGGTGGTTCGATGTGACGGTGGTCGGTTCGTGCTGCCCTTTGATTCTGAGGTTGATCAGGTTGCCGTCTGATTCGTGGATGAATTTGCCGGTGACGATGTTGCCTGGGCCGGATTTAATTGGTGGGCACTGTTTGATGGAAACGACTTTGGCGGGGCCTTTCGCTCCGAATTCGGGGAGATCTAAATCAATGGTCGCTCCTAATTCGGCACCGTTTGATTTGATCCACTCCACAGGCCGCAAGAACTGCATGTCGAGGCGTTTGCCGTTGGCTTTGTGCATGGTGAGATGCAACTGTCGCCATTGACTGGGGATGATGTCCGGTACAAAATCATCGACCTCGGCGGCGATGGGGTTTTTCCCCAACAGCCGCTCGCCAATGTTCACATCTTTAATGTCTGCCGTTTTGTAAGGAACCGGCGTATCAGTGACCTGCGTCTTGGCTTCAATGTGAGAGACGGCGTTGGCATCGGTCTTATCGCCGCCAAAACCGAAGACCAGAGCGCCCAATAGACAGAACACACTAAGCCAGGATAAGGGGCCAGTGAATCGGGACGATCTTGTTTTCTCCGTCGGTGCGGGTTGACGTCGATCGGTCATCGAAGTTCCTTTCTGTGTCGGAGTGATAATGGGATTTGAAGAAGCAATCGGCGGCTGTTGCGGATTCATCAACAGAGGTGGTCCCTCACTGAGTGCCGTGCGTGGAGCAGAGCCGGACTGGATCAGAGCGAACTGCGGGTTCGCCTGTCGCTGGTCCAGGTGCCGTGCGTTCGTTGGATTGTTGTAGCGGGCGGTCTCATCCATCAGGCCATTGAACTCATCCTTAGAGAACAAGCGATCCAGATCCGCGAGTGTCCCCGTTTGCTTTTTGCGTTTGCGAGCGACCTGCATCCCGGCACCGACGACACCAATCAATACGAGCATACCGGCACCCGCTTCATGCAGTTCAACACCTGCCCCATCCTCAGCTGCCAGGCCCACGTTTGCCTGGAATCCGCCGGGAGCATCTTTCGCCAGTACGACCTGAGTATCTCCCACGAAACAGCGGAAGATGCCCAGTCCACCAGTCAGTTTTCCAAGCAGGGCGCCTGCAGCAGGAGCAAAGTTGAGATAATCCCAGACGTCTAATTCCTCACCCCTGTTCCATTTCTCGACTGCATTTGCCATCCCCGCAACTGTGGCAGCGCCTGTGAAGCCCCGTGCCACGGTATAAGCCCAGCCGATGTGAGCACCGCCAGCGGCGCCTCCGAGGATAAAGCCATACATAATTCCAACGACTTGTCCCCCAGAGTAAGCATTGGACTGATAATCGACATAGCGAAGATAATCTTCACCCAGTACTTTAGAATACCCTCCCCCTGTTAATCCATCCGCAAAACCAGCAAAAGCATTCACTGTGTTGTCGAGGGCAGGAGAGATGACTTCAAATCCAATTGCAATGGCAGAAGATCCATACATAAAAGTACCAGCCGTCAAGGGTAGTGCTTTTGTAGCTATTAGAGCATTCTCTGCCTCTAGGACACCCTCGGCACCTTTCGTTTTTGCATTGGAAATCGCGAGATCTTTATCTTTCTTGGCTGCTTTTTTAGCTGCGTCTTCCTTGACCACTGCATCATCTAACATTTTAGTTGTTTCAGTTGCCAAAGCTTTTTTGAGTTTAGCAACACCCTCTGTGATTTCTGTTTCTGCTAAGGTATGTTCCTTGCTGGCAGCCTGTTGAAAACGAGTGAATTCTGCAGGCCAATGTGTATTACTGTGATTCAATTCAGAGAGTGCCGCGGCTTTGGCATAATCCTGATCTTTTCCAGCGGAATCGATGGCAGCAACCATTCTGTTGTCTGCTTCATCGGTATTGAAAAGTTCCACTGCATCAACCTCACTATGCGAAGTAGTAGCGGCAGCGTTAATATTCGCTTCGGCCATGGTGCGATATGAGGCTGCTTCGTCAGTAACCCAGGCGAGACCAGCGGCGGCGGCGGCATTGGTTTGGAGTTCCGTTTGAACGGCGACCGCATTGGCGGCCATCATCCAGGCGGTGACTGCATTCTTCGCGTATAAATTCTCTGCCAAAGCTTCCATGGAGAGTTGAGAAGCTCTGAGGGCCGCCTGCGTCGTTTGATAAGCAGCCTGGGCATTGGCAACCGCAGCCACTCCTGGGTCATTGCCTGAAGCACTGATAATGGCAGCAGCTCGGGCAGAAGCCACAATACCTACGGCTGAAGCCTGGGCAGAGATCACAGCATTGATGTATGCCGGTTGTGCACTCAGAATCGCATTTGCGGCTGAGGCATAAGCATTATTGGATGCAGTGGTGAAGGCTTTATCGGCGGCTGCAACATCACGGACCCAGTCAACATCTGCATTAGCGTAATCAAGTTGTAATTGTTCAGAAGCTGCCGCCAGTGCCAGTTGCTGTGCTTTAGCTGCGTCGATTTCTGCATGAGCATAGGTGGTTTCCGCAGTAATCGTATCGTGATCCAGGGTGTTCTGGATGGCTGCGACTCCAGAACTATAAGTAAAGCCGGCGTCTGCTTTCGCATCTTCAAATGTCTTTTTCGCACTGGCCAGGGCCAATTCTAATGTGGTATAGGCTTGTTGTTTTTGTATAGCAGCCGCTAGATCATCATCAATATTGTCCAGGTAAAAGGCTTCATCTGCGTCTATCTTAGCGTCACCATTGGCTTTGTTTGCGTTCGCTAGTGTCTGACCAAATGTGAGTATCAGCGGTGCTGTTGCTTCGGTATATGTTAGGTATGCCTTTCTCTCATCTGTCACATAGGCTAAATTCGCCGCACTTGCCATTTTTGCATAGGCAACTCTATTCTCGGCATCTTTAATCGAATAATCTTTTCTCGCTTGCCAAACTGTCTCTATTGGTACGCCTGGGGCGTTCTCTATCAGGAGTAAAACAGCCCATGCAACCGTCATGTTATTCGGACCGCTAAAATTATTTTGGGTAGCTACCAATGTAGCCTTAGCCGTCGCTTTTGCCTGATCATATGCAGATTGCTTTAAAGCAATGGCAGCTGCTTGTGTCGTGCTGGCTGGTACCATAATATCACTATGATCTGTGGCAGCAGCAGCAATGTCAGCATCGTACGCATCTTGTGACATTTGAAGATTATTGGCTGATGTCTGATCGATACCGGCGACCGTTGAGTTATGCGCGGTGTTGGCTGCCAGTACAGCAGCATCGTAAGCATCCTGAGCTGTCTGTACTGTCTGGTCACGGGCATCTGATAAAGTGGTTTCTCCCGAGTTATAGGTGTTCTGTGCTGTTTGTATATCATCGTCCCGCGTTGTTGCTGCGGCAGAGACCGTGGCGGTATAGGTTGCCTGTTCGGCGGCTTCGGTAGCGGTATATGTGGCATCAGCAGTGGCATACGCGGCTGCCTGCGTGGCATCTGCGGCAACGACTGCTGTGGCTCGGTCGGCAGCGGCTGTGTCGATGGCACTGTTGTAGACATTGATTGCCTGATCGACTGCTGCCTGATATGTGGCGGCGGCACTTGTGATGGTACTCTGAATGCCTGCTAGCGCACTGTTTAACGCAGCAAGATATGTGGCATCAGAGCCAGCCAGTCCGGGGTTGTAGGAGGTATTCGGATTTGCGGCCAGGACGGCGTCCAGCGTGGAACGGCTTTGGGCTAGATCAGTATCGTATTGTTGTCTGGCTGCTGCTCTGTCAGTCAGGAAGGTTGCATGTGCGGCCTGCTCTGTCGTCTGGTACGTACTGTTGACAGCATTCACTGCCGTCAATTGTGCTTGAGAAGTGGCAGCGATGGCAGAATCGTATGTGGCATCAAAACTATTCAATTGTGTTTGATAGGTATCTGAGGCCTGTTTTGCTGCGTTGGTATAAGCCAAGTCAGAAGCAGCGATTGCTGTATCGTAAGTCTGGTTGGCTGCTTTGATGGCATTGTTATAGGTTTTGCTAATTGCGGCTTGACCGGTATTGTAGTCAGAAGTGGCCTGGCCAATCTCCTGCTCATAATTTCCATTATTCGCATCGGTTGTTGTTTTGTAGGCATCCTCGATGGCATTGATTTCTGTCTGGTAAGTTGCTTGAGCTGCATTCATCGCCTGTTGAAATGCTTCGGTAGCCGCTTTATTTTCCGCATCCACAACGGCTTGTGAGGCATTAAAAGCGGCAGCTAAGTCCTGATTGAGCGACGTAAGCGTTTTACCGAAATCATCTAATGCTGCATCGAATTCCGCCACCGCTTCATTGAGATCATCTGTTGCAGCATCAAGCGCATCGGTGGCATCGGGGTCTTCAGCTCCAACATTGAGGTTGACAGTGATGTCGTTGCTTTCAGATATCCCATCTGAGGTACGGTAAGTGAAGCTCACCGTACCTGTGAATCCTGCTTCGGGAGTGTAACTGAAAGTTCCATTCTCGTTAAAGTAGTTGATGGTTCCATTGCTCGGGCCACTCACCAGCACTGCTGTTGTAAAATCATCAGGAGAAGCACCATCGTTAGCGAGAACGCCGGATGACTTGCCCCCACCATCGCCGCCTACATTCAGGGCGGCATTATTGGCAACATTGTACGAGTCTGTCGTGCCCGTCGGCGCTATATTAGTAATGTCGAGCGTGACGTTTGCGATATTGCTTTCGAGAGTGCCGTCAGTAACTTTATAAGTGAATGAGTCGGCGCCGACATAACCGGCATTGGGAGTATAAGTAAATGTCCCGTTGGCAAAAAAGTTAATTGTTCCCTGCGTAGGAGCGGCTACAAGAATGGCCGTCAAAGGTTGGTTATCTGGATCGGAATCGTTGTTCAGGATACTGTTACCGAACGTGGCTTTGACATCATGCGGCAGTGTGTAGCTGTCATCAGAGGCTACAGGTGCATCATTTGTCATGTCAATGATCACCGTGGCAATATTACTGTCTGCGATTCCATCTGAGATATGATAGGTAAACGTATCTGTCCCAATATAATTTGCGTCAGGTGTATAAGTGAATAAGCCGTCGTCATCGAAACTGATGATTCCATGCGTGGGACTAGTGAGCAGGGTTGCCGTTAATGCATCTCCTTCCGCGTCGGAATCATTTACCATGAGTGATTGTCTAAAGACGGTTAATCCCTGATCGCCCAAGTCTGATCCAAACAGGTTTGCCTCGCCGCCAACGAGTGTTTTTCCTTGCATGATTTGATAATTGTCATCGGTGGTGACTGGCGCTGTGTTGGTAACCGTAAAGGTGACGGTGGCAGTATTACTTTGAAGCGAGCCATCCGTAAGCTGGTATGTGAAGCTGTCGGTACCCACAAAATTGACATTGGGAGTATAGTTGTAAGAACCATCTGAGTTGAAAGATAATGATCCTGAAATGACGGTTGAAAGAAGAGTCGCTTCGAGCGGATCATCGTCTGCGTCTACATCATTGCCGATGACGGTGTTCACAACGATCCAGTTATCCGGTAGTTCTTCGGTTCCTCCAGCTGCGCCCCCTTCTGGGACCTCAATCGGTGGCAGACCATAGATGATCGATCCATGCTCGAACGTATGGCTGTCGTCATTGGCGACGGGGGCAGTGTTGGTCACATTGATCACGACCGTGGCGACGTTACTGGAAGCGATGCCATCGGTAATCTGGTAGTCAAATTGATCTATACCTGTAAAGCCAGCATTCGGTGTATAGGAGAAAGAACCATCACTGTTCCAGGCCAGAGTTCCATTTGAGGGCAGCGTGGTGGTGATTACATCCAGGGTGTCTGCATCCCCGTCGGTATCGTTGTCAAGCAAACTGGCGACATAAGGGACGACAACGGTTTCAATGCCGTTTTCATCGATGGTCGTAATTTCCGGGAATCCGGCGGTGAGAGTCGTGTTATGCTTGATGGAATAGCTATCGTCTGTGGCGATGGCAACTGAGTTAACGACATCTATCGTCACTGTCGCGATATTGCTTTCATAAATGCCATCGCTGACTTTATAGGTAAAGCTGTCTGTTCCTACGAAGCCCACATTAGGAGAGTAGACAAACTGGCCCAGTGAGTTGAAAGTCAAGATTCCATTGGTAGTGGATGTAACCAGAGTCGTTTCCAGAAAATCACCATCGGTATCGACATCGTTATCCAGGACTCCGGCGGGCGTTACAGGCAGTTCGGTTTCTGCATCAATCAGATCCAGGGCTGACAGCAGGGTGTCATGCGAGATTGTGTAGGTATCATCGCTTGCCTGTGGGATTTCATTGAGTACATTGATGGTGACTGTGGCAGGAATACTGCTGGCGGTGCCCGAAACCAATTGGTACGTAAAACTATCCGAGCCAGCGAAATCGGAATCTGTGTAATACAAGTAGGAACCATCATTCAGTAGAGTCAGTGTTCCATGTGCAGGACCAGAGACCAGCTCTGCATAAGTGGGAGCATCGGCTCCGAACAGATCGTTATCAAGTAAGCCCGGCAGGGGTGTTTCGCCTTCTTCCACTGTAAATGCCGGCCCGGCTATAATGCGTGAATTTTTGGTTATGGAAATTGTGTCATCTACGGCTGTCATTGCAACGACGTTAATAACAATGGTGCCTGTCGTGTATTCCACAGCACCATCCATGATTTTGTAATCAAATTGGTCTGCTCCCGTGTAACTCGTGTTCGGCGTGTAAATGAACGAACCATTTTCGTTTAAAATGAGCGTGCCGTTGGTCGTTGATGTGACCAGAACCGTTGTGAAGGGTGTCCCCAACTGGAAATCAACACCTTCCAGGGCGCCCTGGTCAGCGCCAATATAGAACTTGGTGTCGGCATTGGCCTCGAATGATTTGGTTCCCCCTAAATTCAAAATGGGATAGACGGTCATTGTTACCGTGGCGGTTGAGGTCGCACCTTTGGTGTCTTCGATGGTGTAGGTGAAACTGTCGACTCCGGTGAAATTGTTAGTTGGCGTGTAATTGACGACTAGTTCCGAGGTCGTTCCATCAATGTACCATTGCACGGTTCCATTGACGGGTTGCGTGACAGAAGCCAAAGAGAATTCGGCTCCGTCGAGATCACTGTCATTTGCCAGAATATCAATTGTAGCGGTGGTGTTTTCATCCATGATAAAGGCATCATCCACGGCAACCGGGCGATGATTCGCTCCCAATGTGAGTTGCAGTTGATATTTGCCGCCGGTTGAAGTGGCTCCACTCCCAGCAGTGGTGCTGTCATAGTTGAGATTCGCTGCCGCCGATACGCCCAGGTAATAGGTGCCTGTCGTGATTGCGGTAAAGCGTAGCATCGCATCCGTTGAGGCGACGCCGGTATCAGGATCGCTGGCATCATTATTGAATGCAAGTTCATTGCCCGCCGCATCAAACAGACGCAAATAGCCATCGATGCTGCTGAAGACACTACCATCATCAAGGTATGCAGCATCCAGGTCCGCGAGTATCATTTCTCCATCACTCAAGGTGATTTCAAACAGGTCCACATCCAGGTCTGCTTGAGGACCATCACCTATCGTGCCTTCGACAGTGACAGCAGAGTTCATAATCAATGTCGTGGAGCGTGCCTCTGTGAGACTGTCGTCGTGGCTATGGATCGTTACCGTTAGCGTACCAGTACTTGTTTCGCCTCCTCCATCGGTGATGGTATAAGTAATCGTTTCTGAACCGGTAAAATCGATTGCTGGCGTGTAAAGAATCGCGTCCGTTGCACCAGCTTGAATGGAAATGGTCCCACTACCCGCTGTCGAAACATTGGTAAGATTCAGTCCTGCCCCATACGGGTCGAGATCATTTTCCAATACTGAAATCGCGGTTGAGAAACTATTTTCTTCGATCAGGAACGTATCGTTTTCGGCTGTCGGTATGACCGGTTGTAGAGAAACGAGTTCGAATGTAATGCTGGACCAAGCTCCTGCCACCATCGCCATATCATTAACGCCCCGTACGGCTATGGTGTGTGAACCTAAAGCGAGGCCGCTGGGAGAATAAGTGAATGTGCCCGTCATCGTATCCAGAGTGGCATAACCATCTGAGATCTGGTCACCATTCAGATCGACTTCCACAGCTAAATCAATCAATCCACCAATGTAGGAAATCTGACCGTTAATCGCGGGGTCAGTGGTGATATTATCACCCGGCATGTCTGTGTCATTCGTTAACTGGAGCGAAGTGATCTCTGGGTCCATGCCCGCCATCTCATCTTCCAATACGAAGGTAATACTGGACCAAGCTCCCTCTACCATCATCATGTTATCCACACCCCGCACTGAAATGGTATGTGAACCTAAAGCGAGGCCGCTGGGAGAATAAGTGAATGTGCCCGTCATCGTATCCAGAGTGGCATAACCATCTGAGATCTGGTCACCATTCAGATCGACTTCCACAGCTAAATCAATCAATCCACCAATGTAGGAAATCTGACCGTTAATCGCGGGGTCAGTGGTGATATTATCACCCGGCATGTCTGTGTCGTTCGTTAACTGGAGCGAAGTGATCTCTGGGTCCATGCCCGCCATCGCATCTTCCAACACGAAGGTAATACTGGACCAAGCTCCCTCAACCATCATCATGTTATCCACACCTCGCACTGAAATGGTATGTGTTCCGGGATTCAGGCCACTCGGGTTATAAGTAAAATCACCTGTCATCCAGTCAACAGTAGCAAAGTCATCTGAGATTTGGTCGCCATTCAAATCAACTTCAACCGCGAGAGACATCAAGTCACCCACGTGGAAAATTTGCCCACTGAGGGCCGGGTCAGTTGTAATATTGTCACCCAGAATATCTGTGTCGTTTGTCAGTATTAGAGAATTGACGATGGGTTCCATGCCCCCCATCGTGTCTTCCAAGACGAAAGTAATGCTGGACCACTGTCCTGTGACCATCATCATGTTATCCACACCTCGTACCGCGATAGTGTGTGAACCTAAAGCGAGGCCACTGGGCGCATAAGTGAAAGTGCCCGTCATCGTATCCAGAGTGGCATAACCATCTGAGACTTGGTCACCGTTCAGATCGACTTCCACAGCTAAATCAATGAATCCGCCAATGTAGGAAACCTGTCCGTTGATGGCGGGGTCAGTGGTAATATTATCGTCAGGAGCGTCTGTGTCATTTGTTAACTGGAGTGAAATGATTTCAGGGTCAGTACCAGCAGTGGCATCTTCGAGAGTGAAAGTGATGGTTGACCATTCTCCCTCAACCATCATCATGTTATCCACACCTCGTACCGCGATAGTATGTGAACCTAAAGCGAGGCCGCTGGGAGAATAAGTGAAAGTGCCCGTCATCGTATCCAGAGTCGCATAACCATCTGAGATCTGGTCACCGTTCAGATCGACTTCCACAGCAAGCATCATCATGTCACCGTTATAAGAAACTTGACCGATAATTGTCGGATCTGTCGTGATGTTATCACCAGGAGTGTCTGTGTCATTCGCCAGTAAAGGTAAGGAAATAGTAGGCGTGCTTCCGCCTGCTGACTCAGCGACGTCTTCCACCATGATGTCTGCCCATGTGGTTGAAGAGTTTCCGCTTGTGTCAGAAGCTTGAACACTGAATGAAGCATTCTGGCTCGTTTCATAATCCAGGGCGGCGATTAATGTGACCTCGCCTGTACTGGAATCAATAGAAAATGTGGTCGCTCCCGCTGTTAATTGATAACTGACTGGATCACTTTGGGGGTCATTAGCTGTGACTGTTCCTACAATCGTTCCCACAGCAGTGTCTTCTGGCAAACTCCACCAGTACCCCATACCCTCATCCGTAAAAGCGGGAGCTTCATTCACGTCGGTTATGGTAATGTCACCCCAACTGGTTGATGCATTTCCGTCCGTATCCGTGGCTCGTACTCCGAATGAGGAAAATTGACTTGTTTCATAGTCCAGGGCAGCGATGAGCGTGACAGCACCAGTTGTGGTATCGATCGAGAATGTGGTATTCCCCGAAGTCAACTCATATGTGATTGCATCGCCTTGAGGATCAGTCGCAGAGGCAGTCCCGATAACAGTTCCCACAGCAGTGTCTTCAGGAAGGCTCCACCAATGTCCCATTTCGCCAACTGCAAAAACGGGGGATTCGTTCACGTCGGTCACAGTAATGTCAGCCCAGGATGATGCAATTGTGCCTTCAGGGTCCGTGGCTTGCACGGTAAACGAAGCATTTTGACTGGTTTCGTAATCCAGAGCTGTAAGCAGTGTGACGACTCCCGTGCTGGAATCGATCGTAAACACGCTGTTACCAGCCGTTAACTGATAACTGACAGCTCCTCCCTCCGGATCAGTGGCAGCCACCGTACCCACGGTACCGCCAATTGGAGTGTCTTCAGGAACAGTCCACCAATATCCCATTTCACCCGAACTAAAGACAGGAGCATCGTTCGTCCCGCTTAGCATCACCCGGTCTTCCAGCTTTTCTAACGCTGCCAATGACCGTGAGGAACTTCGTTTTTTATGCCTGAGAGATTTTTGTAAACGATGGGAACGAAATTTGAATGGGGAACGAAAAGTAGACAACCAATCTTTCAACAGCATGGCAACCAGTCCTTCATTGCTACGAATCAAGCAAAGAATAGAATCTGGCGCACATTTCAGTCTTAGAAAGTGAAATATTGTTTAAACACTTTTATAAAGACTGCCTGTAGGCAGATAAATTCTTCACTCGAATTTTTAGTCAAATTGAAATTAAAGGATGTGATAATGCTACTAAAATTGAATGTTTCTCCCTGGAAGAGGGTCGATTAGAAACATTCAATAAACACAATGCATCATCGTGTGCCTGCGTGTTTTAAAGAGAAGCCAAAACAAACATGAATGTTCAAGCTAAAGGTCTGTTTTGAAAAATGCAAGAAATATTTTGATATTTTAAACATTTGTCTTATATCAATTTCTGCTGTTCTCAAAACAACGTTGAATAAACCAGAGACATTTGCGGATTGGGAGTTCGCAATTTTTAAAAAGAATATCTAATAAATCTTTGGTAAGTTTGAAATACTTTTGTGATTATTGTTTAATCAACAGCATGATTGCTTGACTGAGTCAGGCAGCTTCGGCCACCGTCAAGTCCTCTTATTAAGCTTGATTCCATTAAAACATATGACTTCTTGATCACATATATGACATCCGTTTTAAGGTTCGTTTTTGCGGAGAGCTGTTGAATCAATAAAGACAAACAATAAAAGCCCGATTGGATTCCGATATTGCCATCAGCGAAAACAAAATACGGGATTGCCGTAAAATCAGAGGTTTATGATACATGAAGTAGGGTCGGAAGAATCGTCATATTCGAATCTTCTGTGGTCACGGACTCCGGTTGCCGATTATGGAATCGACCATCCTCCAGATCGGTTAGGGGCGCGGATTCAAGCAGAATCAATCACAGTCTATAAATTTCGAATCGTACCGCACTTACCAAATGTAAGGCAGCTTCTACTGAATGACTTGTATCATCATGAAAGAATTAAAGAGAACGGAATCTCTGAGAGTTATGAAAGAAGACTCATCTTATCTGCCACCTATTTCCTTTGAATTTAGCTTCGTCGTCAAATTTGTTAAATTTAGTTGAGTATCGAATACACCATGTTTTAGCAATTTGCACGGCTAGTCGAATCAACAGCGCATTGGTAAGTTGTTTTCTTTTCGTCTCGGGACGTGAATGAGTATAAGTGGCAGTCATCCCTAAACCGTGGCTCGCCCCATTCGTTGCAGAAGTAGAATGTCCCATCAATTCACTGCGAATCAACGGGTCTACATTCCCGTCCTGTAAACAGGTGGCAAAGAGATGTCGCAGCGATTTGGGGGCTGTGAATTGAGGTAGTTCAATTTGCTTTGTTAATCTGATGAATTCCGTTCGAATTCGATCTGTTTTCAATGTGCCACAATCGCCCCAAATTGTTCGTGAGAATTTCATCCACTGACTTCTATCCATTGCATTACCTGAGACTTCCTCTTCTTTAACCACTCGTTCCTGTAGTAAGTTTTCGAGTTGTTTTTCAGTATATCCAATCATCTTTGGATGTACGGAGCTTGACGTATAACGGCGTTGTAAAAAGACGGGGCCCGTGACTCGATCACCGATGATGATTTTCAGAACATCTCTCAGTTCATCAATCAGTGGAATTTCACGTTCATTGCGTGTCTTTACCTGCCACCCTAACCGAGGTTTATTTCGGACGTAGAGCATTCCTTTTTTTAGATCAATATCATCTGGAAGCAACAGGTGGATAAGTTCTCCTGGACGGAGCCCCGTCAGCATGAGAGTGAGAAAAATCGGGAACTGCCAGTCATCGCAGGCTTCTAGAAATGCCTTTTCCTGATCTGGACTGAAAATGGAAATGACTTTAGCGTTTTCGATTGGGATGCGGTCCAAATCGAGAGAGGAAAACGGGTTTTCGGCATATGGAGAAAGGTGCCGTCGTTTTATCGCATAACCGAACATACTTCGGCAGCATTGCAGAATGTATTTGATGCCCTTGTCCAGCAGAGGACGTTTCTGCGAATTCTCATGGCCGTTCGGAGCCACTTTGATCGTCCGCAGGTAATGCACAAACTCCTCAGCATGTCCGACCTGAAACAGAGATGTTTTTGAAGCGACACCTTTTTTCGTGATGAAATTAATGAGGTGGGTTGTCGCAGCCCGGTAGCGGCGGATGGTCTGCAATGAAGACCGTAGCACCTGTTCGTGATGGTTGAGCCAGCGTTGTTGTAAATCATCAATGCTTACTGGCTCGAAGTTGAAGACTGAGTGAGTATGCGACTCCAGTTGGGAATTAATACGCGCGGCCATCTGCCTTGCTTGCTCTTTGTCGGGACCAAGCTTGGGTCGCAAACGCTTTCCATTTTCATGGTAGGTGAGGTACCAGATTTTTCCGCGCAAATCGCCTCGGACTTTGCCGATACGGAACGATGTCTTACGATTTTGCTTTGATGATTGCTTCATCAACAGAACCTTTCAGAGAACCCCCGTGCCACAAAACGCCACAAATTGTGCCACAAAAAGGAAGCTCTGGAGCGGTCCAGATAAAGCAAATGCCGTTGAGTTATAGGCTTACAACTCAACGGCAAACAAAG
>NZ_CALEMX010000451.1 GCF_937910335.1 uncultured Gimesia sp.
TGATTCGAGCCTGGATCGATTCCTGGCTCAACCCAAATGGGAAATATCGGTTGAAGGTGAATGAGGTAATGTTAGTCAACACAATGGGTGTTGTGACAACGGGACTTCCCGTGCCCACACCTGTTGTCAGAGTCATGATCGCTGTATTGGCATCACTGAAAACGATTTCGATCAAGTCATCAGCGTTGGTACCATTAATGAGAATATCACCGGTACCAAACAGAGGAATGTCCTGATAGGCCCCAATGTGTGGCGATGTCGTCGCTGGATCAGCGGCTACGTCGGTTGACATAAAGGCCGCGGGAGAACCAAGGCCCACAGTGTAGATCTCTTCTAAAGATGTGGTAGGCACAAACAGTGGATCATGATCGCGTGCAAAGAGCGGATCGACACCAACGGAATTTGATGGATCCAACAACACCTGGTTGGTTTCACTATCATTATCAAAGAAGACGTTGTTTAAAATGGAGGCATCCAAAGGAGCAATGACTGCAAACCCTTGAATGGGTAGCCCCGGTGGATCATTTTGAATATACAGATCGATGTTCGTTCCGCTATCGCCAGAGGCAATCAGCGTACCTGGTGCATCATCCAGATTCCAGTGTGCGACAAGTCTCGGATCAGCGCCAACACCGGCGGCTCGTATCGCATCCCGGTCTGTCTGGTTTAGTACGTCATTGTACCAGCCGATGTCGTCCATCAACCCTTCAAAGAAACGGTCTGAACTACCAACGTCACGTCCGACGCTCATTAAACCGTTGATGGTCTCTGTGAAGTTGCTGCTGTCAAAACCAGTCATGTTTTGATCAAAACCAGCCAGGTAGGCTAACTCGACACCATCCAGGTAAATTCGCATTTCACCAACTGACGCATCCCACGTGTATTGGATATTCGTCCAAGTGTTTTCTATTCCTGCCCCGACAGGACCGTCCTGAATGACGAACTCTCCATTATCTTGTGTGCGGCCAAAGAATTGTCCACCGCCGTTATCTCGATATTGGAATTCCATGCCACCATCGCCGGGACCTTCAAACAGGTTATTCCGTTTGCCGATATCCGAAATATTGACCCAAATATTTAAGGTCCCTTTTTCGCCTACATCGAAAGAAGCGTCCCGGAAGGTGGCAAAGTCGTCGACCCCGTCAAACTGCAACGCGCCACCAAATTGCCCACCCGCTACAAACACAGGAGGAGCGAGATCTGTTGTCAATGTCATGACGATGCCATTTTTATTATCAATGACACTACTGCCCGTTGATTGATCGAAGTCCCAATGGGCGACAAGACGTGGATCAGCAGCTAAAAATGCAACACCATTGTTACGAATGTCGTCACGATCTGTCATATCCAATGCGGCATTAAACCAGCCGACGTCATCCATTAGACCATCGAAATATCGGCCTGAAGAAGCACTGGCATCCCGTCCGACAGTGATTAATTGATTGACAGAACTGACAACGGACACCCACTGGGTGAGGTCAGAATCGAAAGTCGTACTTAGATAGGCAACCTCGACGCCATCAATATAGATATGCATTTGCGGATTTACAGGAGCATTAAAGTCCCACGTGTATTGCAGGTTCTGCCAGACGTTTTCTGTCCCGCCCGCACCTCCGTCTTGAATGGCAAAGTTACCACCGCCATTGCCCGCACGTCCGGGGCTTCCAAAGAACTGTCCCCCAGTGTTTTCACGAAACTGGAATTCAAAACCAGCACTATTCAAACCTTCGAAAAATTGATTTCGCTGGCTTTGATCGTGCATATTGACCCAGAGGTTCAGCGTGCCTGCTGTCCCCACATCAAACAGATTACTTTGAAAAGTACCGAAGTCATCGACACCATCAAACTCGAGTGCCCCGCCAAAGACGCCTCCTGCCGGACTCCATAAGGGACCCGTGGTTGGCGCGGTTGGCTGTGGACCGTCATAGGTAAACCCGGTAAAGATATTGTCCACGATATTGATCGAATTCGCAGGGATAGAAAGTGTGGGATCATAGAAGATCCCTCCTGGTTGAGCAAAATTTCCATCGCCGTTTGTGACAGAGGAATCCTGCCAGTCAAATGTGTTATGGATAATATCAATACCGTCGCCTGTCATACCCTGATTCGTAATCGCGACAGTATAGTTCTGGTCACCAGCTTCCTGGAAGGAGACCGTTGGCAAAGTAGTTGTATGAGATTTCACCACTGAAGGCGAAGTCATTAGGATCGCTAAATGTCCCCTGTGGACCAATGGCAATGGGGCCCCAGCGAAAATGGTCTTCACGGAATTCGTTACGGGTAATCAGAAAGTTTTCACCACTCCCGGCATTTCCATCCCGAATGGCACCGCGCCCGAATTTCCCTTCGAAGATGGAATCGGAGACTTCCAGATTGTCAGCGCCTTGAAAGACGACTGCACTACGATAATTATCGCTGAATAACAAATCATTGAGTGTTGTATCATCGCCGGTTGTTGAAACAACATATCCCATATAATCGGTGGCACCAGTATGAGTTTCCCACCCTAGTTGTGCCCCTGAAATCGTCACATCATCTGCTGAAATACTAATCGCTTCATCGAAGCTATTAATAGGAGCTCCTGCCTTGCGAATTTCTACGACATCTTTGCCTTCACCAATAATTGAAATCGAGTCAACAATATTTAGAGTCCCGACCTCGTTATAAACACCGGCTGCCACCATGATGGTATCACCTGATGCGACAAAGCCCAGCGTATCTTGAATCGTATCAAAGGCAGTTGTGCCAAACACGGCATTCTGATCTCCGATAGTGACGGGATCTGTATCCGTACCGGCGATGATATCACCATTCGTCAAACCATTGAAATCGTCGTCCACAAAAAAGGTGGTCAACAGCGTCCGGTCTTCCAAGACTTCTGTCGTGGAGATTTGATTGTGGACAGCCGCGTTCCAGCGACGGCGAATGTCACGGCGATCGCGGGATCGAAACAGGGGGCGTCTTTTGATGTGTGATGTAAGAGTACCAAGCCAGTTTGTTAGCAGCATCCTGTCAACTCCTCAGTTAGTATGGTCTATCAGTAAGTGCGTTTTTAAGTTCGTTTTTTAAGTGGGGACAACATTGTCATATTCAGTAATAAAACGTGACCGAATCTCTCAAACAAGGGTCGAAAACCCTCCCTTTTTCACTTCGATCAACGCTCCATTTTGTTAAATTCCAGACGACCACAGATGGCAAAACCGATCTGCGCAAGGCGCCTATTCTCAATTAACCTAACCATCAATATCCGAAAAAACAAAATATTACCACAAAAAAAGCACCTGTTCTTCCAAATTTAACAGAATTACCAAGGTGTTGTTTTTTTGACATACTCTCTCAAACAACCAAAATAGCACTATTGAAGTAAAAGTACATATAGCAAAGTATACATAAAAAACCTAACAATGTGCTTTTAAGTACACTGTTCAGTGAGGTTTATTGTCCATAACCTGTGCAAACAACTAAAGGTTTATATATCACGCAGGCTGTTATTCTTTACTTTCATCCACCTCTCTGACCTCAACAAACCAGGGACAAGAGTGCAATATAGAAATATCCGACCTCCTCAGTACTGCAGGCCATGGGTTTCAGGCTCGTGAAACCGTCATTCTTGATTTCTTACCCTGTTATTATGTCCGCATCTATTCGAACCTGATCTCATGTGACCAAATAAGGTGTACACGAAACCGTTCGTTTTTGACATGTCTTAGGCATGACGTGTGTGTGGGGTGTAGGGGTTGCTTAGTCGTGTCGCAAGGCGGCTATCGGATTGATCAGTTATGCTGACGACCGTTCAGACAACAGGTGCTTGTTATGTGCCTGTTTCGCTTAAATACTTTTGGCATTCTTTGGGTGATCTCAATCGAACAATATTGATCTCTCTGTATTCCGGATTTTCAGCTAATTTTGAATACTTTTTCTTGTTTTTGTGATACGTCTTGATGGTCCATAGCAGTATGGAATCTTTTGAAAGAAGCTTTCTGAAACTCTCCCTGTTGCCAGTGCCTGGCCATAGTTCTTCCCTGGTGCACGATCTCACGATTGCACGTTTCAGTGCCTGGTAGAGTGTTCTATGCAGGCTGTAATCAATCCAGATGATCGTATCAACTTCTTTCCATTTGATTGAAACCGTGCGGGTATAATTTCCATCTAATACCCATTGATCGACACTTAAACGTTGTTCAAGATTCTTAAAGAACTCGTCATCACTGGGCCAGAACCAATCCTTTCCCCAAAAGATTGCATCCATTTCTATATAGGGATAGCCAAGTTTCTTTGATAGCTTTTTAGCGAATGTGCTTTTTCCGCTACCGCTGGTTCCTATGACGTTGATTTTTTTCATACTTGAGAGCACATATTGGCTTGGTTTACCGGGCCCGGGAGTTGGTTTGGATTTTGAAATAGAGGCCGAATGAGGGTACGACGCAACCAATTGTTATGTGGCCATTTATTCGGGTAACCGCGTTTGACCTTCTTTGATCACGCCTTCGATTGCACGCAAGCGAGAGTATCCGCACGTATGCGTTATCGCCGCGTGAATTTTGTACCTGACGAATTGCATTGATATGTCGCCATCCTCGTCACAGTGGCAAAGAAAAACAAATTCCGGGTTAGCGCGTGTGCTAAAATTAGCGTCATTTTTTTTTGCCATACGTTCTGTGGTCTGTTTCACGAGGGCATATCGGCTTGGGACAACGTCATTCTTGGCCGCGGCATCAAATATCCTGAGGTTGTCACGAAATTTCGTGAAGCTCGTCGCGACGCGTGGCCAGTTGGCTAAATCGGTCTCATCAAAAGTATCAAACGATCCGTGATCCCAAAAGAAGACCGATCCGGCATGTTCGCCGCCAACGCAGAGCAGCCAAAGGTTGCCGCAGGAATCCCGGGCAATGGGAAGCATGTTTTTGGGAAGACGACCGGAATAAGTGTTGTGATGCCATTCCATGCTTGCCCATGCGCGTTCATCGCCAATTGCAAAGAAACAGAAAACATCTGACGCTGTCTTTTGTCCGGCCTCCTCGAAATCGACACAATCTGGTGACGGGAACCCACCGTTGTTTTTCAGCAGAAACTTACGGTAGTCGTCAGGTAGCTGGCATGAGTATTTCTGTTCGACAGCGTGCAGCGAATCTTCCGTAAGCGTAGGTGCGTCGTTAATAGGCGTGAATGCTGGTATCTTGGACTCTGGCGTTGCAGAAGCGGATTGAGTCGGCGATGTGTCTGCTGGTGCGTCGGATTGACGATTGCAACCGAGGATACTTGTCGCAGCGAGTGTCAGAATAATTAGAATTGGCCGCAGTTGCATATTTGTTTCTCCGTTTTTCACCTAAGGTCCTGGTTCACCGGTCCCCGGGGGTTGAATTGAATTTTAAACAGACGCCGAACGAGGGTTCCGATGCTGTCCGGCATTTCATTCAGAGCCGCGATTTTGTATCTAGCTGTTCTTTTCCGAAAGGTGCCGTGTGGCTGCTTGCCAATTTGGATCAATTAACGCCGTTTTGATGCATTCGGCAATTGTTTCATGCTTGTCAGACCACACGTAGTCTTCACGATTGGTCAGGAATGTGTGCCAAGCGTTGAGGTCGAATCCGAAATCCTCAGCGGTCGCCTTCACGAGCGAACGGCGTGCCTTGTCAATTCGTACAACAAGACCGAGATCATCAGGTTCCACAAACGGTAGCCATTCGCCACAAAGATGCAGCATGTTGATCTGTAATGGTAGCAATCGCATCGGATCTTTCAGTTGATGTGTTTTGGGATGACTATCACGAAGCAGAAGAACGACCAAATTTACCGGACGGCAACAGTGATGACAATTATGAGCATCGATTTTGATTTCATCTAGACGTACTGTCTTGTCATTTAACTTTGTTATTCACTTGTATGGACTTCTACAGGTATGATGCCCCTGAGGCTTCATATAATTCATAAATTCTGGATATTGTTCCAGTATGTTGTATAGGATACCAGTCGCTAGAAACCTTTCAATATCTCCTGGTCCAATCCCATGTACCTTCTGAATGAATTTCGTTAACTCCAGCCGAAAAATAAAACCTAGTGGCCGGGGCGACCTGGTTCATTTTACCGCCGGTGTGATTCGAATAATGCCATTTCGTGAAAACGGGTCTTTTGTATGTGTTGATCCCTAAATGACCGGGTTTCGCTGAGTGAATTCACTAATTCGTACTGACTAAAGTTTGTCGAGTCAGAAAAGAAGCTTCATTTTTTCGTCTGTAACGCGGGCTTGATCTGCTTTTGGACCGGTGCCTCACGATTGAGCCAGCGACTGATGGCCTCGGCTCTCAGGCGGGATCCGCGGATGCTCGAAGCGTGACTGTGCCAGGGGTCGCAGATTAGTTCCAGCAGTCCCGGCTGAATGCCAGTGAGTGCCGCAATCTGATTTCCGCTGGCCGTTACTGTGTCCAGCAAACTCACCTCTGCAAAGACCGGACACTGAATGCGCGTGGCGAAATTCGCCGCATCGAAGTAGCTTAGCGTATGCAGAAATTGTTTTTCTGATTGACCGGCTGGTTTGGCACTCATGTCAAAAGGCCAGAAGCCCGGCTTGAACTTCACAGTCCAGTCCAAACGACAGAGTCCGCTGTGAGCGGGTGCGGCAAAGCTGATTCGTTTGTCGAGGCCGGCAAGAATCAGACTCAGCCCGCCACCCTGGCTGCCGCCGGATGACATGATTCGTTTAACGTCGACTTCGGGTCTGGTGGCTAAAAAATCGACAGAGCGCACCATACTGGCATAAATCGTGCGCCACATCGACGTCTGTGGCGACTCGATTCCGTGAGTCCAATAATTCCATGCCGCCGGATCATCGGGCCGCGATTCGTAGTCAAGCTCGACGGGCAATCCGTGGATGGCGATCCACATGCCGCAGTAGTTTGGACCGTGAGGCACCTGGGCCGCGGTCCGCTTGTAGATGCCCGAACTGGGGAGTTCGAGTCGTACGGGATAACGGCCCGGTTTTCGCGGCTTCCAGTACCAGCCATGAAACCGTCGTCCATTCAAACTGGCGAGACTGACTTTAAAAGCCTCGGAATGTTCGTCGCTTTGTTCGGGTACTGGTGTCAATTTCGCGGCCATTGGAATGGTGGCCAGTTCTTTCAATGTCTGCTGCCAAAACTCATCAAAGTCGTCGGGGCGCCGTTGAGGGGGATTATAATTCGGGAAGTCGTGTGTGAAGACCCATTCCACGGTGCGTGCGTGATCTTTTTCATCAGCCACTTTCACACGGCCGCGGAACACTCCCGGTTGATCGAACTTGATCTGTGTAGGAATCGATGTTGTATCACCGGCGTTGAGTTCGAAAGGTGTGATGCGCTCTTCAATCACTTCGCGTGTGAGATAATCGCAGATTTGAAATGAAAACGTTCCCCGTTGCACTTTGGCTGAGAAATTTCGGGCCTTCAAATCGAATGAGACTGGTTGACCCGTGGGCAATAAAAAGTCGTCGCTCGCGCAGCCGATCGAGACGCCGATGGATTCGGAAGCGGTTGGTTTTTCCAGCGGACGTAGCGTCAGTTTGTTCGAGCCGGAACCCCAGGAAAGAAACTGCCAGGCCCATATATCACCGGGAAGACGTGTTGTGGCGACGCGCGAGTATCCCACCACATGCTGACTGGCGAATAGAACGGGGCCCGCATTCGTCATCAGACGGCTGCTGATCTGTCGTCCCTCATCCAGCTTGTTGCGAAACAGCCCGCGGTCGGTCCTGTCGTCGAGACTGGCGACAACGCCATCGGCAAGTACCAAGTTAAGATTCAATCCGCCCGTAGTCTCTGTCTGACGAACCTCGATATCGAAATCATGCTCGCGGAAGGCGTATCGCAGCGAGAGCTTGTCACCGGTTGCTTCGACTCTGGTCCGACCTTCGAGCCGAACAGCATCCAGTTTCAAAACGCGCTGACGTGGATCGTTATTCTCAAATGCCGCCGATGCCGTTGAGGTTGAACTTCCAGAGGGCAGGGCGGCCTGCAAGAAATCGAACTTCCCGGCCTGAATCGATTGAACATACCCGTTGGGTCCGATCATGACCTGGTAGTGGGGTGTTGTGACCTTGATTCCGCCTCCCGGTAAAATTTTGCGTACGACGGGCGAGGGAGGCACATCGATTGGTTTCAGGCCATCCAACAGCAGTCGCCCGTGAACTTTCCCTTCCGGAAGTAGAAAATTGAGGCAGATTGTGGCGACATCCCGCCGGTCGTATGTTCCCTGTTTGCCCGGCGGCAGACTCTTATCCAGAATCCGTGCTTCAGCTAGATCGAAAGTAATCTGACGCCAGTCTTCACCCGGTTTGAGGATGACCGGTTTCGTGGGAGCAACGGTCGCAAGCTTCTGAAAGCCCGGGTTGCACAGGTAGATGTCGCGCAGTTTCAGTTCTCCTGCCGTCAGAGATTTCACTGATAAAGTGATGGCATCGATCTTTGAGAGATCGAGCGGTTTGGTCGGCTCAAAACGCAACTCGACCATATTGCGTGGTTTGTCCGCTGCCACATCAATATCGACGGCAACACTGCTCGCTCCATCGATTTTGTCATCAGCGAATGCTTGAAACGCATATGATTGCGTGATGGTGGCGTCGTTCCAATAACTCTGCGGAATCCAGCGTCCTGCCTGTTCGGTCCAGTCTGCCGCCCGCGCGGAACCACTCATGACAAGCCACGACAGTACAAATGTAAAAAACGCTTTGCTCATATGATTGCTCAATTGTGCGGGACGCACTTCAGGATGGTGAAGGTGACCAAATTTGTGAAATGGCCGCGGACAATTCGAACTGCAACTCCTGTGCGCTGCATACGACAGGGCTGAGTAACAGCAAGACTGTCATGCGGTAAATCATACTTTGTGCCACCGAACTTAATTTTCACCCGCATGCCCTTGTTCATTCATGAAGCTGATATGGAACAAATACATGTAAAGTGACCGGTTTTGTTCAGATAAAAATCCTCTTTGGCTTTATATCGCACATCAATTCAGGATATGGTTCAATCATACTGTTTATGATACCAGTCACTAAAAGCATTTCAAGCTATAGTTTACCTGGTGATCAGGTCTTTCTATTCAGACATCAGCAGAATTGAAAAAACAGAAAACGCAACAGGTGATGCATGATATTCATATAAAAAATCCCGGTGAGATAGATGTCGGATTCTATCTTACCGGGAAACAGATCGCTGATCTTCAATCCTTAAGCAATGGATGGACTCGATTTCAAGGAGTCTCTAGTTTGTCGAGCCGCGGTTGGCTGATCGTTTCATAATGCAGGTCGCTGAAGAGTGCCCGATACCGCCCGTCATCAAGCCGCCAGCGCAGCAGTAGCTTTGTTCTTTCTCCCGGCTTGACCTGGAGTCCGTAGTATTGCAAGTCCTGCTCGGTTTCCTGCGTGAAGTACTTGCTTTTTTGCTTTTGGAAAAGATAACGAAGGCCATCACCAACCTCTTCACTCGAGTTTTGTAAGGCAAAGTATTTTTTAGATATTTCATGATCTACGATCTTTTCAGGATGGCCTTCTTTAGATAGTTTTTTCTGGAGTTCTTGCATCTTAGTGCTAAGTTTGAATAACTTATCGTAGTAGTCGGTTCGCTTGTGTAGTTCATTTATCAGAGCATCTGGATAAATCTTTTTGACTTGTGGGTACTCTCCCATCTCTTTGGAATAGATTTGCAGCGCTTTGACAATTTGCTTCTCTTTTTCCGCTTCGCTCTTCTCCGGTGGTCCCTTGAGCTCCTTGAAATTGTCGGGAATATCGACCACAAACAGCGAGTCATCCAATGGGACATCCCACTCAAAGTTTTCCAGTTTGTGAATCATATCAACTCCAGGCAGCATATTGGAAATTATCATTTCACAGCGTAAAGGCAAGGCGGTGTCGACATCGGCCCACAACCGCATGGTTCCAGGAAAGGAATCGGGTGCGATCTTTTTCATGTCAACTTCAAAACCGCGGGCTGTTTTTCCGTCGATTTTTGTAAAGCCCAGATCTTGGTCGGCTTGACCTCGGAAGTTCCTCAATTTTAACATAGCGGCAAAATTGGGTTCATTGGCGGAGCTGGCTGTCTTTTGACGAATGTAATGGCTACTCCTGTGAAAAAGCTGCACGCCGGGTTTACCAACCGGGCGAATTGAAATTTCACGAAGCTCCCCATTGGTCTTTTTATCCTTAGGTATGAGATACCTTTCCATCCGGGAGCCTTTGTCTTTGGACCAGTAATTATGGTCTTTTGAATCTTGAATCTTTATTGGTGATTCCCCTTTAACGTCTGTCTTCATCGTCATTGTCCAGGTTGCCGATTTTACATTTTGCAGCCGC
>NZ_CALEMX010000452.1 GCF_937910335.1 uncultured Gimesia sp.
AACAGGTTTGCCGGTATAAATAAATTGGCCCGACAGTGACCCCCACTCAGCGGCCTGAACTGGTTGTACAAACAAGAAGAGAAGCCCAAACAGAACTAGGTACTTCTTTAAGTAAGATTTGTAGCCATGCATGGTGAACTCGTCCCATTCCGATTTACTTTGTTCTACCAAATAAAGCAGTTTATTACGGCTGTGTCTACAATGGTATCTGTTCGCTGCTCCCGATGAAAGCAGAAAGCGGAGTTTCAAGTCGCTAGATCTATGGGGCTGACAAGGGGGAGTTGAGTCCCAAGGTTAAAAAGAAAAAGGGCAACTAAGGTCAATCAGCATTGGATAATGTAAGCAAGTCAATTTGTTTGCCAAACGCCTGAATTTCTTCCACTGACCGTGCTTGCGAATGATATTAATCCTCGAACAATTTCGGAGAAACTTTGATCACGCCCAGGTCATTTTTACCAGGCCTGATCTTCAAGTTAACAATTCCCCGTCCCCATTCCTCCTTTGCCAGAAGATATCCTACCTTTTCATGCCATATCCGAAATTGAAAATCACCCACGGGCAAATTCTTAATCGTAAATGCCCCGGTTTCGTCTGTCGAGGAAAAGTAAGGATTATTGAGCACTAAAAGATATGACTCTTCCCAAGGATGAATATCGCAAGTGATTCGTATTGGAATGTTTTCACTAGTTTGGAAACGAAAAGTTCTCTGTATATTTATTTTTTTTGGCAGATTACGGGAAAAATAATTTTTCAGTGCGTTGAGTTGAACAAGATGATCATGAGGATCTTTATTAATGACAACCAGTTCCTGGTGTTTGTGCCAGAGTCCTAATGTATGTGGTTCATAAATCGAATTCTGATGAAAAAGTGAGACTTTTTTTGGTAATTTATAATAACTTGGATGAATTTTTATTTCCTGTGAATTTTTCTTTTTCAAAAATATAAAAATATTTTTGAGTCCACCATTTTTCCCAATGACTAACGATTGGTCTTTTGTGAGTTTAACTGTTTTGGTGTTCGGAGGCTTTCCGGTATAAATAAATTGACCCGTTAGATCCCCCCATTCAGTGGCCTGGAGTGGCTGCACAATGCACAAAAGCAGGCCCAACAAAACCAGGCAGAATAGCGACAGGTTCTTCGTTAAGTATTTATTGTTACCATTCAAAATGTTGTTCTCCCTGTGTGATTCACTTTTCGCTTTAGACTTAAACGGAATTTAATTCTCGTTCATACAATAGTAATTACTAACTGTTCTCGATGAAAGCAGAAAATGCGGTTGTGGTGCATTCTATGCGACTTGCTGAATCGTGTCACATTTTCAATTAGAGTTATTGGGCGCTATTTCGTATCATGAATTTGGGTTTCTCCAGACGGATTGCTTTACACCGCCTGGTAAACGCTTTTCAATTCTTCGCTGGTCCTATCAATGATCCTGGTTTACGATGAGAGGTTATGTCATGCATAGGTTTCCCTTGTTTATATTCAGCGCTTCATTGCTGAGCTTGATACATCATGCAGAACGGCGTGTGGGAGTCAAGTGTCGCATGGTGGTTGGACACAGGCAAAGGGGTGTCAAAGCGTGTTTATTATGCGTCGAACGTGGGTCGATAGCCTTTGATAAGTGTGAACACCGGGAAGCGACTGGGCACACTGGTTTCAATTGTTCAAGTGATCTATTTCAAAAAATAGACGGTTTTGTACTACGCAAATCATCAGTGATTCAAAATGTTCTACTGTCTGAATTTGTCACTCGCGCGCGACGCTTAAAAAGCATGTTAAGTACCGGCAGGACGTCGTCAAGTGCAAGTTTATCAGTTTATTTTTAGTCGCTAACGCGTTTTTGACTTTCAAACAAAATGAGATAATAAAAATGATGTTTCAGAAATATCAAAAGAATAAAATTTGATATCAAACAGGACTTGGTCTGGTTAGACTGAAGTATAAACTGATAATGGAGTGCTTTGTTAATCGCTCTGTAAACTGAGATAACATAATGAGATTTACAAGATGCAGGAAGTAACACGAATCTTAAACGCGCTGGAAGCCGGTGATGAGGCTGCCACCGATCAATTGCTGCCGATCGTGTATGCTGAATTGCGCAAGCTGGCAGGCAACAAAATCTCCCAGGAAGCCCCCGGTCAAACTTTGACGGCGACGGCGCTGGTGCATGAAGCCTATCTACGGTTGGTGGGAAATGAGGACGAACAGCAATGGGATCATCGCGGCCATTTCTTCGCGGCGGCTGCGGAATCGATGCGACGAATACTCATTGAGAATGCGCGACGCAAAAAACGACTGAAACATGGTGGCGAACATGATCGTGTTGAACTTCCTGAAATTGCCGCGCCCGCTCAACAACAATTCGATGACCTGTTGGCATTGGATGCTGCTTTGACTCAGTTTGCCAAGGAAAGCCCGGAGAAATCGGAGCTGGTGAAGCTTCGTTATTTCGCTGGGTTAAGTGAGCAGGAAGCCGCGGATGTGCTGGGGATCTCTCGAGCGACAGCGGCTCGTCACTGGGCTTATTCTCGTGCCTGGCTCTTTAGTCAGATAAAATCAGACGCGGATTAAACTATTTTAAGGAAAGAGCTTACGGCGAAACAGGGGTGTCATTTCGAAGACTGATTCATGATAATCGTCGATTTTTGAACGAATGTATGAGGCGCGCCGCCGCTCGAAATCGCATGGTAAGATAGTCGTGGGGCAATGATTGTTCCTGTTTGAATTCGTTACCTGATGGGACGATTCCATCCTGAAGAAAACAAAATCATGTCTGAGCCTGAAGTACCAGAAAATCCTGAACAAGAGCCAACTCGCGAGAACGTCAATCCTCAATCGATTGAGGGTTTGTTTTTGCAGGCATTGGAAAAGAAGACACCCGTAGAACGTGCGCAATTTCTGGATGAGATATGCGGCGAGAACGTGGAACAACGTCGGCGCGTTGAAGCACTTTTATTGGCGTATGACGATGCGGGTAGCTTCCTGGAAAAATCACCTATTGGGTCGAATGACCCACAACCTATTTCGCTCGATTTTCTGACTCCCTCTGATAACCCTGATTTGTTAGGCACGCTTGGAGAGTATCAGATTCATGAAGTGATCGGGCAGGGAGGGATGGGCATTGTCTTTCGGGCACTGGATCCCAAGCTGAATCGGATCGTCGCCATCAAAGTGATGTCGCCTTTATTGGCGATCAACCCCAATGCGCGGAAACGGTTTCTGCGGGAAGCCCAGGCAGCGGCTGCTGTCAGTCATCCGCATATCGTCACGATTCATGCGGTTGATGAAGACAAATTACCTTACCTTGTGATGGAATATGTTGTTGGTCAATCGTTACAGGAAAAACTTGATAAAACAGGGGCTTTAAAAGTTACTGAAATCCTAAGGATTGGAACTCAGATTGCTGAAGGGTTGACTGCTGCTCACAAACAGGGTTTGATTCACCGCGATATTAAGCCTGCAAATATTCTTTTAGAAAATGGTGTCGAACGCGTCAAGATTACCGATTTTGGATTGGCGCGGGCCGTCGATGATGTGACGATTACGAAGACCGGCGAAGTCTCTGGAACTCCTCAGTATATGTCTCCCGAGCAGGCAACAGGCGAGCGTGTTGATCAACGAAGTGACCTATTCAGTCTGGGAGCCGTCCTGTATGCGATGTGTACCGGACGTTCTCCGTTCCGCGCGAGTCATCTGGCGGCTGTCGTTCGTCGCGTGTGTGATGATGCGCCTCGTCCCATTGAGGAAGTCAATGAAGACATTCCGAACTGGCTGATTGCGATTGTTGATAGCCTGCTGGAAAAACGACCTGAAGACCGAGTACAGACCGCAGAAGAAGTTGCGGAGATATTAGGTTCGCATTTAGCGATTGTGCAACAGCCGACGTACGACCCACATGTATCTCGTCCTGCGAAACATGATTATCGAAAACAGGTCAAAGCAAAGACGAATCAACGTCAAGGCCGACGGGGAGATCGAATTGGCGTCTGGCTCGGAGGGCTGATATTGCTTGTCCCCCTGTTCTTATGGGGAATTGGATCGGCAGGTGGTGGGCACTTTGCTTCCAGCGTTGAAGAAATGGTGCTCGTGTCCCTTTTGTTCTGTCTGCCGGTCGGATTGTTGGTGATGGTTTGTGGTGCACAAAATATTGTCCAACCAGGGTCAACGTGGGCGAAAGTGTTGGATGGGCTGTTTCTGTTGGGATGCATTTTTGCAGGGCCACTGGGCATTTTGTTGTATATAGTCCATTACATGAAGAAACGGGACGCACGCTCTGATAGAGAAGAAGAACAGCGAGTACTGGCACCACCTGATGTTCGAGTTACAGAGGAGCAACGTCGCTCGAACAAACGGGTTTTGATCGGTGTCGGTGTCGGAATTGGATTACTGTTAGTGACTTGGTTGCTAGGCGTCGAGTTGGGGGCTTTGCGCAGGTCTCAAATTACGATGAATGATTGGCTAATCGTTTCGGCAATAGGCTGTGTGATCGCGGGCGGACTATTTGTATGTAT
>NZ_CALEMX010000453.1 GCF_937910335.1 uncultured Gimesia sp.
GGAAAAATCAGGGGCGGGGCATTGGTTGCGGCTTCTGGTTTAATGCGGGTTTGAAATCTGCCGTTACTGCGACTGTGAATTCGGATGGTTCTGTCGGGCTGCTGGAAGGTTCCACCGACATTGGAGGATCGCGGACCGCGATCGCCATGCAGTTTGCAGAAGCGATTGGGCTGGCCGCTGAAGATATTAAACCGGCTGTGGTGGATACAGACAGTGTGGGTTACACCGATGTGACTGGTGGAAGCCGCGTGACTTATGCTACAGGCTGGGCCGCTTATGAAGCTGCTCAGGATTTGCAACGACAGATTATCGCACGGGCTGCTGAGTTATGGGATGTTGATCCTGCGAAAGTTTCTTATGATGATGGTCATGTGATCGGGCCTGACAAAAAAGTCTGTTTCAAAGAGATTGCCGTCGAACTGAGTATTGGGGGAGAGCCATTAGTAGGCCGAGGTGTTTCGAATCATAACGAACCCGGCGGTGCTTTTGGGGTGCATGTGGTGGATGTGGAAGTCGACCCTGATACTGGAAAAGTCGATATTCTGCGTTACACAGCCGCTCAGGACTGTGGGACTGCCATTCATCCTGCTTATGTTGAAGGACAGATTCAGGGGGGGGCCGTTCAGGGAATTGGCTGGGGATTGAATGAAGAATACTGGTATGACAAAGAGGGCAGCATGACGAATGCGAACTTCCTCGATTATCGGATTCCCACCTGTTATGACCTGCCCATGATAGACGCGATTATTGTCGAAGTGCCGAACCCCGGTCATCCTTATGGCGTGCGTGGTGTGGGAGAAGTTCCCATCGTGCCACCGCCGGCTGCTCTGGCGGCTGCCATTCAAGATGCTGTGGGAGTGCAGATGACCGAGTTACCCATGTCGCCTCCACGGGTCTTGCATGAGCTGTTGAAGAAATAGTCTTGATCAGGAGTTGAACCGAGAATGCCTCGCCTGTTTATTCCTCCCTCACTCAGACCGTTCTGTGGAGGACAGGAAGAAGTCGTAGTGGAAGGGGCTACTGTTCTGGAAGCAGTACACTCTCTGGAACAACAGCATCCGGGTGTGATGGAGCGCCTCTGTCCTGAGGGAACACTCAGGGCGGGGATGTCGGTTACCGTTGATCAAAACGTGACTCCCCGCGGTCTGTCGCAAAAGGTTTCGCCTGAGAGTGAAATTCATTTTCTGCCTGCCATTGGTGGTGGGTGACATTTTTTTTTGATCTTTGATCGCTTTTTTATCGTTCACTTATTGCCCTGTCAGTCCATTCGACTGTTCGCATCAAGTGAGGATCAAACAATGTCTCAATCCGAAGAGTATTCATGGGTTAAAATTCGAAAGATTATTTTAGTAACCTGTTTGGTACTAGTAATCATTTACCTACCGGTTTTTATCAGCTGGCGTGTATATCAATACCGGGCAGTCAGTGAGTTGGTTCAGGCAATAGAATCTTTCAACGATCAAGAAACTGATGAAGCGCTCGAAAAAGTCAAATCACGTAATGCGACCGAACTTGCGCTGCCAAGACTGATTGAATTGCTGGAGTCAAATTCTGAAATAGCTGATTCACGTGCGCTAAGTCGTGTTTTTTATGCTCTTGGACCTGCGGCAAATTCAAGACTGCTTGAAAAAATACAACCTTCGGAAAATATTAATATCAGAGTAAGAGCTATCTATATTTTAAGAACGATTGGGCGTTCTCAAATAGACGATTACGAATTTCAACGGATCGTCCATTCTTTAGTCCAAGCTTTAGATGACGAAAATAGGGATATCAGATTTTCTGCGGCACAGGCAATTTCACACATTGATCCTTCAAGAGCTGGTGAAACGCTCCCAGTTCTAGTTGAATTACTGAAAGATCTGGACACAGGCATTCGGGTTGAAGTAATTTACCTTATTGGACTCTTTGGCAACCGCGCGGAAGGAGTGCTTCCAGAGTTACTAATTGCATTAAAGGATCCAGATTCACTGGTTCGAGGTATTGCTGCATCAACGATTGTCAAGATTGGAAATTCTGATATAAAAGTGATCAATGGACTGATAGAAGTATTGTCAGATGAGAATCCTAACTGTCGTAGTAGGGCCGCTTATGCGTTAGGACAATTTGGTCCCCAAGCAAAGCCTGCCGTTCCCGCTTTACTCGCATCATTGAACATGCTGCAGGACGTTGAACAAGAAGTACCCCATAATTCTTTACAAGAATCGACCCGTAGATCTTTACGTAGATCTTTAATTGATGCGCTTGGAGACATTGGTCACGCCTCACCAGAAGTGATTCAGGCGCTCATCACGACATTGAATGATAAACGATATAGCATTTCGCGTGAATCTGCAGCAATAGCACTGGGGAAGCTTGGCCCCAAGGCTGTTGGTGCCGTACCCGATCTGGTCAAAGTGAGAGATGAAGCAAAAATTGACTCCAAATTAAGTTCAGAAACAAGCATGGAAATAGAATTCGAAAATAGATTAGGTTTGGAAGCAGCCATTGCGCTTGAACAAATTGACCTGAAAAGGTTCAATCGTGCCCTGAACGAATCAAATACTGAAGCACAATGATTTATAGATTTGTTTACCATCGATGAGTAGTTTTTCTGAATTGTACGAGTGCTCTGACGGTTTCCTGTTGTCTATGACAACCTCGAATTTCATTCGAGGCTACCCGGTGCGTCTACTCTATTTGTGAATTACTGCTGTCTCTTCACTTCCGAATTTTCATCTCGGGCTCTGTGTGGCTATTGAATAGGATGTGTGGCTGGTTTATTTGCCCGCTTCTTTTATTTAATTTCGAAATGTGCTCATGGAATTCTTTGTTGTTTTATTCTACTGTTCTATTAGTTTGATTGCGAATCGTTGTTTGATCTCCAACTGGTTTCATCATGTGGAAGGGCGCGCCGGAGTCAAGCCGATTTTGTTGCGCGAATTGTGGTTGCAATCTGGCGAACTATGTTCAAACAGTGGTTTAGACGCGTCGAAGCGTGACCGAAACGCGTCGATAAAGTACGAGACAGCGGGAACCGGTGACGTTTTTGCA
>NZ_CALEMX010000454.1 GCF_937910335.1 uncultured Gimesia sp.
GGATCCCTTAGAATGGCAGCTTTTTTCAGCTTTACAGCTTGTGCAAACGCATCCCGGTCTTGAGTTCCCTGATTCCATTGAAGTTCGGCCAAAGTCTGCCAGGGAGCTGGCGAAAGTGGGTCTACCTCGCAGGCTTGAATGAAATACTGTTGCGCACCGCGAACGGACTGACCGCGGATCAGTATTTGCTCTCCCTCTCGTACGAGTTTTTTTCGCTGAATTGTTGGCGCGAAAGAAGATATTAAAAAGAAAACCGTTAACAAAAGGGAAATTAAGAAAAAGGGAGATTTCAAGTATATTGTTTTATGAGAGTGTAACTGGTCAAAATGGCTCTGTGTATCGGATTGCGGGGCCAGATCTGCATGTTGAGTGGTGCGGGGAAAAGCCAATGCCAGAAGAAGTAGCCAGGTTTGTATGACCGCCGGCATAGCAATTCCACCAGCTCCCAGCAGATGAATGCTAAGTGCGATAAAGGCGGCCGCCAATGCCAGTGGAGTCAGAGTCGAAGAAGAATTTCTCTGATCTGAACCATCGAATCCATGCCAACCGAAGCTCAACATAGAAAAAATTATCAACCATCCCAGGCAGAAAGGCCAGAGCAGCGATTCATCTACTGAGAGCAGGAATAATTGCACTCCCCATAACAGTGGGAATGATGTAGCAAAGCCAGACAATAAGGCGACTTGATTGCGCGAAAATTCAGTATCGTCAGTGGGAGGCTTCAGTTCCGTGTCAATGTTGGCAGGCATGGGCCTGCGGATCCAGTGATAGCAGGCAAGCGAAAGTATCATGATTAAGCCTGCCAATGCAATAATTCCAGCGTTCGCCCAGACGTCGAGAAACAGGTTATGGGGGTCCGAAATTTCTTCGCTTGATCCGGGCAGTTTGTACTTGAGATAATGTTCTCGAAAATTTCCCGGCCCTGTTCCCCAGAGCGAATTTTCCTGGATCACATCCCAGGTGGCAGTCCAGAATTCCATGCGATACTGGAGTGATTTGGTTGCTTCTGTCAAAACGGCCAGATCAAATCCGCCGCTGAATGTTGCCAGAAGAATCAAAATCAGGAGTCCGATCACACCTGCTGCGACCGATTTGATAATCTTTTTATTCCAGAGTTGTTTCTGTTCAGCCGAGTATTGTCGATTTTGAATCAGTTTCAAGAGACCAAGGCTAATCAGTCCTCCGATAACGCCGATCATGGCCGTGCGGCTTTTGGTGAGGATCAGACAATAGCCAATGAGCAATGTGGGAAGCACCAAGATCCACGATTTTAATCGGTTTCCAGTTGAAGAGAGATCATATGTTTTGGAAAAGAAGATTTGCAAGGTTTGCGCTACTGAAATCAGGAAACCGATTGCGAGCAATCCGGCAAAGGTATTCGTCAGGGCAAACATGCCGAGCGGTTCGGAGCTTTTTAACAGGCGTGATTCAAATAGTTGGCGGCCACTGCCAGATAAAGCGTGTGCAGGAACACCCATGGAAAGCAGTTTTTGCTGAGATTCGGCACGGACTGATGGTGAGATCGCGTTATCTAATTGTTGCCGTACAGAGATGTATTCTTTTGACAGTTGCTCGTACATCCAATGGTGTTGCCAGATCCCGTAGATTGAGAGCAGGACAATTGTGGTTAATAAACCCTTTAAGAACGCGTTGCGCAGGGGTGTCGTTATTACCAGCCGTCTTATTATTGAGAAGGTGAATCCCAGGCCCACCCATTCCCACATCATATTCAAAGCCGCTCGTTGTTGGCCTTCTTTAAAGTAGATCATCACGATTGTTGATATTACTTGCCCCGAAACCAGCAGCCAGACTCCGATGTCAAAGTAGTCAATGCGAATTGTTCGGGAACGATCGAGCAGCAGAGAACCGGAAAACAAAATTGCCACCATAAACCAGCCCAGCGCGATGAACAGCGTATCACCCTGCGGTGTTGATTCCGCGGGAACCAGATATCGGGCGGTGATCAATGTGCCAATCAGGAACAGTTGAATTCTGTATAACAGCGCTGGCAGTGAGCCAGGATGAGGTGCAGACGTTTTGGATTTTGGTTGAATTGTCTGCGATCGGTTTTGTTTTCGGCGTTTACTCATTCCCGGTTTTTCCGACCTACGTTCTCCAGGATAGTGACGATGGAAAGCACGCACAGGATCATCAGTATAACGAGTAACGCGGCATTCCAGGACGAAACTTCGTACAAAATCAGGCCTCCCACACCGGTGGTCAGAGTGGCCAGATGGATGGTGAGAACGGTGTCTCGTTTACTTAGACCTAGTTCTACCAGCCGATGTGAAAAATGACTTTTATCTGCGTGAAACGGGCTACGTCCTTCTTTGATTCGAATGAGCATTACCGTACAAAAGTCATACAATGGAATTGCTAGAATACAAAGTGGCGCCAGGATGACATGACGGCTGGTGATCGATTCCCCGCCAGGAGTATTTCCGGGATAAAATGTTCCCAGGATCGTCATAGTTGAGAGAAGCAGTCCTATAAAGTAGCTGCCGGAATCTCCCATGAAAATTTTCGCAGGAGGCCAGTTATGGCATAAGAAACCACCAATCGCACCGGAAAGTACGAGTAGCACACCTGCTACAAGCCAGCGCGGTTCCCCGGTAAATCGCAGCATGATCATCGCAAAGAGAACAGCTGCGATCAGCCCGATGCCGGCTGTCAGTCCATCCATATTGTCCAGGAAGTTTAGAGAGTTAACCAGTATGATTATCCACGCTACTGAAAACAGCATTCCTATCCAGGGCATTTGTAGAAAGAGCGTAGCCCGTACACCTGCTAGAACTAATCCGCAAGCGACCAGTAATTGAATGATCAATCGGGGTTTCCAGGAAATATTGAGTTTGTCATCCAGTAAGCCCATTGCAGCCAATACAGTGCCGCCCGCCAGTACAAGCCATAACTGTTTCGAGCGATAGAGGACTCCTTCCAGATGCGGAACCAGTTCCTGGGGAATCCAGGTAGGCTTCATCCCTGATTTTAAAATCACCAGTACACTTAGCTGGGCAATGGCAATGGGAACGACGACACCCAGCCAAATTCCGACTCCGCCTCCCAGGGGTGTGGGATTTGTGTGTACTTTTCTTTGCGCGGGTTGGTCAATCAGCCCCCAGCGAGGGGCGAGTTTGCGCATGGCCGCTGTGGCCAGAAATGATATGACAAATGAAGGGACCAGACAGGCAAAGACAAAAAATAACATTACAGAGAATACTCAAAATGATGAAATATGATCTAGCGAGAATCTAGCGAGATAGTTTCTAGTTTGGCTAACGAAATGATTTAGTGATAGCGAAAAATGCAATTCTCATCAGTTTTCGATTGATATATCTGTTGTATGACGTACAGTTGACTCTATCTGTATAACCAGAGAATTCGCCAGAGGTTCCGGAGCCATCAAACTGCTACAATGAACAAAATATTCGAGGAACAGCTCCGTTATAATCTGGAGAGCCGGCCCAATTGGGAACACGGAAAGGGTCACCGTAAGATACTCACTGGGCATCTGGCTGATATGGCAGGAGCGCATCAGCAGCTTCGATTATGTATTCTAGGTGCTGGTAATTGCAATGATCTCGACTTGAAGCAGCTCTCCGGGGTGTTCAGTGAGATTCATCTGGTGGATCTCGATGAAAGCGCATTAGTGCATGCGCTTCAATTTCAATGTATCCCGAGTGAGTCCGCTGTATTTGTTCATACATGCGATTTGACGGGGGTAGGCCAGCAACTGGCAGCCTGGGAAGCTGCTGACAGCGATGCAGATGTGAGTCTGGCTAAAATCATCGAGCAACTGAGCAAGCCTGCCTTATTGGATTTGCCAGGCCCGTTTGATGTGGTTTGCTCGACTTGTTTATTGAGCCAGTTGGTTCATTTGGCAGTTAATACTGTTGGGGATACTCACGCTCGATTTGAAGAGTTGATGATCGCCATCCGTGCTCAGCATTTTCAAACCATGATTGACTTGATGGAAAAACATGGTTCAGGCTTGCTGGTGAGTGATTTTGTGTCATCGACTTCAGCACCTGATCTGCCACAGGTGCCCGATGAACAATTGATGCAGTATCTTTCGCAGCTGCTTTCAACCCGGAACTTTTTTCATGGCATGCATCCGGGTGTATTATTATCGTTACTGGTTGGTAATACTCCGCTGGCAAGTCAAGTTCGCGATGTGGAGATGCTACCTCCCTGGCGCTGGGATCTGGGATCGCGACAATATGCGATTGCCGCGATTCGGTTTTACGGTCTCAAGCGAGTCTGAACCTGTTGGGATTCCTGTTGGTTCGACTCTTACTTAAATGTTTAGCACCGACATCTATTTTTTTCTGGCGGGTTTCTTCTTCTGAGCAGCACCACTATTTCTGGGTTTGAGATAAAGTGATGGTGGGTCTTTTTTTACAGATCCTGTGTCATCGGGAACCTGATACTGTTTTTGAAGCCGTTTCAATTCTGCTTTGAGATCGGTAACGACCTGAGCGTATTCTGGGTCTGCATAGACACTTTTCATTTCATGAGGATCTTTTTTCAGATCATAGAGTTCCCATTCTCCCAGGTTATAAAAATCAATCAATTTGTAGCGTTTCGTACGGACACCATTATGTCGGCGAACCATGTGAGCGGAACGACGGTCGTTGTAAAATTCATAGTAATGATAATACAGACTTTTTCGCCAATCGTTTGCTTGACCTTTAAAGAGAGGGACCAGGCTTACTCCCTGCATATCATCAGGAATCTTAGCTCCTGCAATATCCAGAAAGGTTTCAGCGAAGTCGAGATTAGAAACCAGCTCATTATTCACACTTCCTGGCTTGATGACGCCTGGCCAGCGAACCATAAACGGCATGCGGAACGATTCTTCATACATGAAACGCTTATCAAACCAGCCATGGTCTCCCAGATAAAATCCCTGATCTGATGAATAAATCACAATGGTATTTTTTGCGAGTCCTGTTGCTTCGAGATAATCGAGCATTCGACCCACATTATCATCAACTGAAGCAATGCATCTAAGGTAGTCTTTCATATAGCGCTGATATTTCCAGCGTATCAGATCTTTGCCCTTCAGATTGGCTTTGCGAAATGCTTCATTTTTAGGTCCATAAGCGGCATTCCAGACTTTGAGTTGTTCTGGCGTAAAGTTTCCAGGGGGAGTTAACTTCAGGTCATTGGGTGTCATTGTTTTCGCGATGGTCATGTCCTGCTGTCTGGCTGCGGTTCCACGACCGGCATAATTATCGAACAGGTTCGCGGGCTCTGCAATTGTGACATCATCATACATGTGTAGATATTTGGGACCGGGTTGCCAGTTGCGATGTGGTGCTTTGTGCTGGAACATTAGCATAAATGGTTTGTTCGGGTTTCGACTGTTCTTAAGATAATCGAGTGCCAGGTCGGTAATGATGTCGGTCGTGTAGCCGACATGTTTTACACGTTTGCCGTTGCGGATCATGGGCGGATTGTAATAAGGTCCCTGGCCGACCAGAATTTCGGAATAGTCAAATCCTGTCGGTTGAGTCGCAAGATGCCATTTTCCCACAATGGCGGTCTGATAGCCATTTTTCCTCAGAATCTTGGGAAAGGTCTGCTGAGAGCCGTCAAATTTGTTGCCATTCTGTAAGAAGCCATTCAGGTGACTGTGCTTGCCCGTTAGAATGACTGCACGGCTGGGACCACAGATGCTGTTAGTACAGAAGCAATTATTAAACAGCATTCCTTCACGGGCAATTCGATCCAGATTCGGTGTCTGATTGACTTTCGAGCCATAACAACTCATCGCATGCGAAGCATGGTCATCCGTAAAAATAAAGAGGATGTTTGGTTGCTTCTGCTGATTGGCGTGGGCTGCAGAGATGCCACTTCCCATCAGGACGAGCTGGCTGATCAAAGTGCTCAGAATTACCGCAGCAGTCAGACGGGTAGATTTTTTGTAAAGCGACAGCATAGGGTCTATCCTCTAGGTTGAAAATATGGTGGCTTGTATCACGCTTTAGGAAGTGTCAATGAAACTGACCTCTATCATGCAGGTTCCCGAGACAAAGTGCAAGTTTTGCGGTCACTTTGGAAATGGAGTGAACAGATTGAAATTCAATAGTTCAGATGTAGATTTTACAGATGGAGATTGGGTAGAAAGTGCACATTTCATTGGTCCTTGCGATACGAAGGGATTTTCGTTGCTGTAAAAAAACGTTTGTTAGTAGTGAGATAGGAAAATTCAACCTCAAAGGGTTCCTGATTGGTACGGAGGTTGCTTTTAAGTATTTCCATGAATGTTTGTGTCTCAGAGGATTGAGACTTTTCATGGAAACACAACTGCACCCGGGCAATGGATTGCTTGCCCCCACCGGTAAAAAAGGAATTGATTATGTTAGAAAATGTTTCTCCCAAAGTAATACACAAAATTATGGCTGCTGAAGGATATCTGGAATTAGGGATGCCCATTCAGGCACTGGAGGCACTCCATTCCGTTGAAGATGCCGGTCCACTCGAGGCGATGCGATTGTATCTGATCGGAGAAGCATATGTTCGTCAGGAAAAATATCACGATGCGATTGAACCTTTACATCAGGCGGCTCGCCTGTTTCCAGTGATGGAAAGTCGAAAGGCCTGGTCCTCATTGAGTGACTGCTTTCGACTCGGCGGATATGAGGAACTGGCAGAGGTTGCGTTTCTCACGGCAGAGGCAGTGGAAGAGATTGAAGTGACTTATGAGTCTCTTTATCAGGAACAAATCCGTTGTCCCTTTTTAGAAAGTACTGACTTTTCCTCTCGGCTGACGGAGTTCTCAGAGACATCGAATCGGTTTAACAGTTCTCGGATTCCCAGGTAAAATGTCAAAATCAAGTAGAATTCGGTCTTTACCAAAGATTGCGTGATTAGCGTAACCGTATATTTATAAATTGGTTACGGCATTTATCGTCATGCTCAAAGTCATATTTGAATATCGTGATGCGTTCGCTATACTTCGCCCCATCAAATGATTCCTTTCTCTCTCTCAACGTAGGTTTCATTCTGATTAACCTTTTACTTGTATCGAATCTCATTTATATCCGAACAGAGTTTCCTTCAAGTCACAGTTCCGTCCTGGGACTGGTCACCTTTCCCTCAAAATAAAATCAATCACACGGATTTAACTCTCAATTTAATGAATTCATTGATTGAGGGTTCAAGACGTATACACGTTTCATTTCGCAGCTTGTTTTCGGGCTGCCGTTGATCCGGACGTTCCGAACGATCAGTGGAAACCAGTTACCAATTTGTGCTGAAAAGACAATCGCCTTTACTCATGTTTGATTTCAATCGGTTTAGTCCCTGTCGCGTTCCTGTCTGGTTGCTTCTCGTGCTGTTAACCCTTTTATCCGGGTGTGGCAAGGTGCTTAGCAATAGCGCGACCGAACAATTATTGACTTCAGATGCGGTGGACCAGACGATTTCCAGTATTGATTTCAGTTCTTTGGCAAACAAGAAAGTCTACTTTGATACTTCGTATATCAAAAATATCAAAGGCATGGGCTTTGTGAACGGTGATTACATCACCAGTTCCTTAAGGCAGCAGATTGTCGCTGCCAATTGTCTGATTCAGGAGGAAAAAGAAGAGGCCGATTATGTGATTGAAGCGCGGGTAGGCACCCTTGCGACTAATGGTCACGAGGTGAATTATGGTATTCCGGCGAGTAATATGTTGTCATCCGCGGCAACTCTGGTTCCAACTGCACCTCCGATTCCGACGATTCCTGAAATCTCACTTGCGAAAAAGAATAATCAGAGCGCGTCTGCTAAAATCAGTGTTTTTGCTTACAACCAGAAAACACGTGAGCGTGTCTGGCAGTCTGGTATAGTTCAAGCAAAGAGCACGGCACGCGATACCTGGATTCTCGGCGCAGGTCCTTTCCAACGCGGAACTATTTACAAAGAAGGGGCACAATTTGCGGGGTCGAAAATTGAGATTCCATTGGCGGGCGGTGACGAGTTTTCCAATGTCAGTACGGTCGATTATCTGGAATCTGCCAAGTTTGTTGAAACTCCGCCTGCGACTGCAGTCAAGAAGGATGCTAAAAAGCGTGAAGTAAAAACGCTGGAAGAGTGGATTCAGTCAGAAGGGGCGGCAAAAGAAAAGCAGAAAGCTGCGGCTGCTGCAAAAGCACCAGAAGCAGGAAAAAAACCTGCTGCCAGCGCAGAGACTAAACCGGTGAAAGCAGCGCAGACAATTCCTAAAGTAAAACCTGGCATGGATCCCTCCCAAATCAAGACGGATCTCTTTCTGAAGCCAGAGAAAACAATCAGTGACCAGACCTGGTTAAAAAGCGATCCATCCCGGATCTCAACAGTATGGCCTCGTGCCCCCGAATCGGTAGAGATGCAAAATCCTCAGACCGTTGCAGAACCCGATTCCGAAGAAAAGTTTGAATTTGATAACACGTTTCGTCAAATAGTTACTGAATAAATGCTCGTTCATACGTATTAGGTGACAGAGCCTTTCTGATCTTACTGAGTCTGATTCAGAAGTCAGTTGAGACGAACCGAAGTGTCTTATCGTTTGTCTAAAAAGAAGCCCTCTTATGTGCAGATTTGATATTATCTGCGACCATAATGATCGCAGATTGTCTGACAAAATGGCACTGTCGTGCTTGAGTAATCAGGCTGGCGATGAGTTGTAAGTGTATTTTTTATAATGCTTTACGTGTTTTCTTTTTTTGCGGAAGTGAGGTTTGGCACATACTATGCGGTAAAATTGATCCAGAGGGCTTCCGATTGCGTTTTTAAAAGCGGAACGATGCAAGCCTGGACTGAAACGGTAGATATCAAAAAATTACAATTAAAAAGACTCACCGCAACAGGTGAAACCGGAGGTTATTATGATGATCCCCCGAATTCCTCAAAAAACCGTGCGACGATTAATAGCAGCAGAAGGCTATTTGGAGTTGGGGATGCCCATTCAGGCGCTCCGCGAATTGGATCAAGTCAAGGATCCCGGATCCCTGACGGCTTCCTATTCTTATTTGCGAGGTGAATCTCTGAAACGAATAGGTCGCTATACAGAGGCAATCAAACCGCTGCAATACGCGGCTGATTTATTACCGATTCCTCATAGCCAACTTCCCTGGAAATCACTGGGGGCCTGTTATCGGGAAAGTGGTCAGAATGATTTGGCGGAGAACGCAGAACAAACAGCCAATGAAATCGCATCTGAAGCAAAGGTTCATCTACGTTTTGAACCACTGGGCGAGCAGTTTCAGCCCGTTGTTGAGCATCAGGTTCACCTTACGATAACATTTGAGCCGGTATCGGAAGTGGACGAAACTGATTCTGACGAGCCATTTTTTCTGGAGAATGATGATGATTCCGAAGAGTTCGGAATCGAACCTGAAGAAGACTGACGCTGTATTTTCTAACGATCATAAAGAAAGTGGTCACGTAGAATCTGAATCATCGAATTGCTGCCTCTTGATTGAGATAATGGAACTGTTTTAGTACCGTAGAGATTACTGCTTCTGACAGATCATACTCTTTTTCATTCCTTGGATTGAGGTAGCGTACAGCATGCATGTTCTATTGCGTTCGTGGAACTGGCTTCTTTTTGTCACATTCGTAGTTTTGATGACGACAACGGTTTATGCAGAGAAACAATCGACGACAGCCAGACCAAATCTGATTTTGATTTTTGCAGATGATGTTTCCTGGAATGATCTAGGCTGTTACGGTCATCCTGCGATTCGAACTCCCCATCTGGATCGTCTTGCCCGAGAAGGTTTGCGGTTTGATAATGCTTATCTTACAACCAGCAGTTGCAGCCCCAGTCGCTGTAGTGTGATTACCAGTCGCTATCCCCATAATACCGGCGCTCCGGAACTGCATACAGACCTTCCTGAAAGCCAAGTTCTGTTTCCTCAATTATTGCGCGATGCCGGTTATTACACGGTGATTTCCGGTAAACAACATATGGGGAAATACGCGCTCACCGGTTTTGATCATGTTTCGAAGGGGAAGGGGCCAGGTAGAGAAGCGGACTGGGTTCCGATTCTCAAAAAAAGACCAAAGGACAAGCCATTTTTTTGCTGGTTTGCTTCTGTTGATGCACACAGGGCATGGCAGGCATCGAAAGAATACCAGCCTCATCAACCAGCGGATGTGGTTGTTCCCCCTTATCTGATTGATGCACCTGAGACCCGCGAGGATCTTGCACTATATTATGATGAAATCAGCCGCATCGATTTCTTTACAGGAAAAATTCTGGAAGAGCTGGAGGCGCAAGGAATCGCTGACAACACAATGATTCTTTTTTTCGCTGACAACGGTCGTCCCTTCCCTCGCTGTAAGACGAGGCTCTATGACAGCGGCATTAAAACTCCGATGCTCGTGCGTTGGCCTGCTGCTGTCAAACCCGGAACGGTAACGAAGAGCCTTGTCAGTTCCATTGATATTGGTCCGACGTTGCTGGAACTGGCGGGAGTGAATCGAGATCCTCGGATGCAGGGAGTCAGCTTTGAAAAAATACTAAAGCAACCAGAGGAAAAAGTTCGTGACTTCGCATTCGCCGAACATAACTGGCATGTATTTAAAGCACACGAACGAATGGTACGAACGGGCGACTGGCTTTACATTCGTAATGCATGGCCTGAGCAGCGAAATCTCTGTGTGGAATCGATTAAGTTTCCTTCCGGCGAACAGCTCTGGCAACGATTTCATACAGGCAAGTTGAATGAATTTCAGCGGGATGTGTTTTTAAAACCTCGTCCTGCGGAAGAACTGTATCTTGTCTCTAAAGACCCTTATCAGTTTCACAATCTGGCGACCAAACCCGAGTATGCGAATGAATTATCAAGGCTCCGAACCGTACTGGATCAGTGGACAAAAGAAACCGGTGATACGGTTCCGAAAAAACCGACTTTGGATCGGAATCAGCGTCCCGGAGGTCCAGAGCCGCCAGAATTTGAACACCGTGAAATGCCCGGAGATTCAAAACAGGCTACATCCATCAATGCACCCGGACCAATTCTGTCCCGTTAAACAGGTTGATTCAAATACATCCGCTCGATTTGTGAATCCTGCTTTGTTAAGATAGCCAGTCTGCTTTAAATGAACGATCCACAAATAACAACATTGAGACTTTTTATTGGAGAGAAAACATGACACGAACTCGCGTATTCGGAATCAGTATGGCCGTTTTAGCGGCTGTTTGTCTGACTGTTAACGTACAAGCCGGCGAGAAGTCCGATTGGGTGAAACTGTTCGATGGCAAGACACTCGATGGTTGGGTGGTGAAGAATGGAACTGCTACTTACAAAGTGGTCGACGGAACGATTGAAGGGACGACTACGGAAGGCAGCCGTAACACATTTTTGTGTACCAAGAAAAACTACGGAAATTTTGAACTTGAGTTTGAAGTTAAAGTTCACGACCAATTGAATTCAGGCGTGCAGACTCGCAGCCGGAAAAGAGAAGGCGATTCTGCCGTGAATGGTCCCCAGGTGGAAATTGAAGCCAGTGGCGCAAATGGTGCGGAAGCCGGTTACATTTATGGTGAAGCAATCAAGTATGATGGTAAAGGCATCGGTTGGATGACACCAGAAGATCAGCGCAAGCCACATAAGAATATGAAGGATGGAGAATGGAACAAGTTCCGCGTTGTTGCGAATGGTCCACGGATTCAAACCTGGATTAATGGTAAACAGGTTTCAGACCTCACAGATGAGCGAGTTTACAAGTCGCATCCATCAGGTTTTATTGGTTTGCAGGTGCATGGAATCAAAAAAGGTACCGGACCTTACTCAGTTGCCTGGAAAAACATTCGAATCAAAGAGCTGAAGTAATCGATTTGTGATTACTTCACCTTGAAGTGAAACAAAAAGCCGGCAGAGAGAATTTCTCTGTCGGCTTTATTAATGAACATTGCTTTCCGGAATTCAGATCCGCTTACTCTGGCACGTTTGCTGCCTGATATTCTTCTGTTTTGCGAGTTTCAATGGCGTCTAGAATGGGGGCAATACCCGCATCGAGGGCAATCATCTCTGCGTTTTCCGCCGTTCGCCATTTGGTTTCAATTTCACCGTTCTTCAGTCCTTTACCACCGATAACCACGCGATAGGGAATTCCAATCAAGTCGGCGTCTTTGAATTTCACTCCAGCGCGGGCGTTGCGATCATCAAACAGAACATCCAGGCCTGCGGCTTTGAGTTCGCTGTAATAACGTTCTGCCGTCTGCATGACTTCATCGTCTTTCGTGTTCAGCGGAATCACGAGCACTTCATAAGGGGCAATTGAGAGTGGCCAGATGAGTCCATTTTCATCATGCCGCGTTTCGGCAAGACCAGCGACAATCCGATTTACGCCAATTCCATAACAGCCCATGATAATGGGATGTCGTTTTTCTTTATCATCGAGAAAGTCAGCGTCGAGCGCTTCGGTATATTTTGTACCCAGCTTAAAAACATGACCGACTTCAATACCATGCACGATACTGAGTGGTTCGCCACTTTTGGGGCAGGGGTCGCCGGCTTCCGCGTTGCGCAGATCATAGGTTGTTTCCAATTGATAATCGCGGCCCACATTGACATTCAGGAAATGTGCGTCTTTTTCGTTCGCGCCCGTGATGGCATTTACAATAAGAGGGATATCATGATCGGCAATGATCTTACATTTGATTCCCACAGGACCGGCAAAACCTGTTGGAGCATCCGTGACTTTTTGAACTGTTGCATCGTCGGCCAGTTCTACGGAGGTTGCCTCCAGTGCGCGACGGATTTTGCCTTCGTTGGCTTCATGATCTCCCCGGATCAGGACGGCGACAGGTTCTTCATCGGCGAGATAGATCAATGTTTTAATCATTTGAGATGGTTCGCACCCCAAAAACTTGCTGACCTGTTCAATACTGGTGGCATCGGGAGTCGCTTTTTTCTCAATTGCTATTGCATTGGTGTCTGTTTTGATTTCCGGCATCTTGCGGCCTGTATCTGCGCGTTCCAAATTGGCGGCATAACCTGAAGCTTCACAGTACACGATCGAATCTTCACCGTTTTCTGCAGGAATCATAAATTCGTGCGAGGCATCTCCGCCGATGGGGCCGCTTTCTGCTTCAACGGGTAGATATTTCAACCCACAACGGGCAAAGATGCGACAATAAGCCCGATACATGCGGTTATAGATTTCATCCAGTTGTTCTACAGAGGAACTGAAACTGTAGGCATCTTTCATCAGGAATTCACTGGTGCGTAGTACACCGAAGCGGGGGCGTTCTTCATTGCGGAACTTGGTCTGGATTTGATACACGGTCAAAGGCAGTTGTTTATAACTGCTGATGCAATGACTGATCAGATCTGTCACGACTTCTTCATGAGTGGGTCCTAATGCCATTGGAATGAGCCGGTTGCCGCGCGGAAGATCGAATTGAATTAAAACTGATCCGAAGGCTTCTTTGCGCTGGGTTCGTTCAAACAGCCCTATCGGTTGCAGGGCAGGCATGTGGAGTTCCGCAGCGCCGGCGGCATCCATTTCTTCACGGACAATTTGTGATGCTTTTTGGACAGCTTTCCAGCCCAGGGGGAGATAAGTATAGGCTCCTGCCATCAACTGGCGAATCAATCCCGCCCTTAACATTAACTGATGGCTGGGAATTTCTGCATCAGCGGGAACTTCTTTAATCGTGGGGATAAGAGTGTTCGTCCAGCGCACGTTATTTCCTTAAGTATTATGTTTGAAGATGTTTACGTGATATTGTTTCACAGGAGGAAATGTTGGGAGAACATCCCCTTTAATGGCCGGGTATTCTAACAGAACAGAATCGTATTCAAAAGGTTCGGCATCGGACCGAATGAAAATATTCAAATCAACGTAGGTACAGACATTTAGGCATCTTTTCGCCTTTTCAACTGACCCGCTGAGGTCTCGAGCTGGAATTCTTTTCTGACTAGTGAAAGCAAATGAGAGAGACTTTCAGAACGGACAGGTGCCGGACTTGTTGAGCAGAATCGAACGGCTTAAGATCGTTCTATTGTGTTTCTTAGCGAAACTTTAGATCTAAAACAGAGTATTGAAAGCCCATTCGAGATGTCTCGACAATTTATAAACCAATTAAAGGATGGCGATCCGGTAGATGAAGTTTACCTGTTGGTTGATAAGCAGTTACGTGCCAATCGTAATGCGAGCCTATTTTTGTCAGCCGATTTACGTGATTGCACAGGGGTCGTGAATGCCCGGATGTGGAACGTTCTTGAAGAAAGAATGCAACATTTTCAATCGGGCAATTATGTGCAAGCCAAAGGGAAAGTGCATCTTTTTCAGGGAACCTTGCAGGTCATCCTGACTTATATCGAACCGGTCTCTGCAGAGAATCTCGATCCCGCTGAGTTTCAGCCACAGGCGCCGCAGGATGTGCAGGAGTTATTGGGAAAACTTCGCGAAATCTTGCTAGGCATCGAAAACAACGAGATCCGTACATTAATGGAGTGTTTTCTGGTTGATGAAGCGCTCATGGAAGATTTCTGTAAAGCGCCCGCCGGCGTTAAAACACATCATGCTTATCACGGGGGCTTAATAGAGCATGTAGTCAATTTGATGGAGACGGCCCAGCGTTTGA
>NZ_CALEMX010000455.1 GCF_937910335.1 uncultured Gimesia sp.
CGGAATAGTTTTATATGAACTAGCTACACTCACACCTGCATTCCCATCGCAGAGCTCGACTGAAATCGTTGATCATATTTTGACTCAGGACCCAGTTCGCCCTCGAATGATCAATCACAAAATCCCCACTGACTTTGAGATGATCATATTGAATTGTATCGCAAAGCAAACCCAACAACGTTACCAGTCAGCAGAAGACCTCAGCATGGATCTGGTGCGATTTATAAATGGAAAAAAAGTCAAGCCTTGCGCAAAACCCCATCGTATTTTCAGTCGAAAATGGTTCGCGGCCTGGAAGCCGTAATCTGCGTAGGACTCAAACAATTGAAGCGAATGCATCTCTATTATTTCGGACGCCGTTTCCTGGGTGGAAAGAATTGTTCGTTCCCCGGCGGTCGATCTCCATTGCGTGGGGGAGGTTGCATGCCACGTGGTGGACGTTGCCTATCATGTGGTGGCTGGTTTCGATACTCTGCTCGTCGGTAGGTGTACCCTGGCCGGAGTTGCTGAATCTGCTTTTCGTATTGATCGAACTTCTCCGACATCAACCAATTCCCAACATCATCGTTTGTGTGTTCATAAATCCGCGCCAATTCATCGATCGCGTGGAGAAGCTCATCATAGAGAAATGCGGATTGAGGATGTGTTTTCAACTCCGTTTCCAATAGAAGAATTGCACTTTCCAAAAGACTGATGGCCTCTGTGCCATTTCCTTTTTTGTCTAACACCATTGCGAGTGATACTTGAATCTTTGCCAGCCATATTTTCATTTCAGGCGATTGTGGAAATTGAATCAGTAATTCTTTTTGTAACCGGAGGGCAGTTCTTAAAGAGAGCTCCGCTGCTTCATGTTGCTGCCGCGATTCATTAGAAGCACCACTCCTTTTTGCTAAAATATCTAATGCATAGGCCATCTTATTATGTGCATGGATCAGTGAGATCTTGTATTCGGGAATTGTGGGGTAATCTGAAACAAGACGAGTTGCGTGTTGAATTGCTTTTTTAAAACGTGTTATCAAAGCCTGATCAATCGCATCCGGCATCACATTTCGTATGTCAATTCCCTCGTAAGATTTCACCAGAGCCTGTCGATAGTCTGCAACAGTTGGTTGTTCATCAACCAAACTCTCAAGAATTTGATGAACTCGCTCCTGCTTCAGGTTATCATCCGGTAATAGTGGGATTCTTTCCGAAACCTGTTCCTGCAAACAGAGTGCTAATAAATATCGATATTCGGGTTGAGGTTTTGCTGAGCGAATCAATTGATCCAGTATTTCAATCGCTTGATTTAAGTGAAGGATTTCAGCCTCTTGAAGAACTCCATTTACAGGTGACAAGAGAGGTGCGGGAGCATTTTCTCCCACCTGCATTTGTTCCAGGCGTAGTTTGCGTGCCATCAAATAATAGGTACGTGCCAACTCAAAACGGAGCGAAGGTTGCTCTGAATTTATCTTGAGCGACTTTTGTAGTATTTGAATCGCCTGCTGATAGGAATTGTCCGCTTCCTGCTGTTGACGAAGATAGCGATAAATTCGACCAATTTCATTATAAACGGACGCGGTGATGAGGGCATTTGCTTTGTCCGGATTTTTCAGATACAGGTCAAGGGACTTTTGATACGCCTCTAATGCAGATTGATAATCTCCGAGTCGGCGATGAATGTCACCTACCTTGTGTTGTGCATTCGCAGCCTTAATTTGAAATTCGCGTTGTGATCCGGTCGACTCAGCTAATTGCTCATAATATTGTACCATCCCTGCCAACAATTCGGCTGACTCTCGCGACAGTACGGGTTCTGTATAGTCTACAGTTGAGTTGGTTTTATCCGACAAATCTGCACGACTCGGAACAAATCGATCAAAAACACGATCCAAGGCATTGACTGCCAACTGTGACGAAAACTCAACGCGTTTACGCTGCTGACGCTCTCTTTCAAATCCCACAGCCATGATGACTCCCAGTAGCATCACTAACATCATGGCAATACTTGACAATGTTGCGATGGCAGGATTTCTGCGACTCCAACGCCAAAGACGCTCGAAAGGAGTAATACGCCTTGCACGAATGGGGCAGTTATCCAGAAAACGATTCAAGTCTTCTGCCAATTCGCTCGCATTCTGATATCGATGATTTACATCGGGCGCGATTGCTTTGAGTACAATCGTTTCCAGATCTCGTGATAGTTTTGGATTGATACGTCTGAGTGGAGTAATCGAA
>NZ_CALEMX010000456.1 GCF_937910335.1 uncultured Gimesia sp.
GTCGGCACACTGGTATTTCTTTGGAATATCTGGACCAGTTTACGCAATGGTAAAATTGCCGGCGATAACCCCTGGGATGCATTCACACTGGAATGGGCGACGACTTCTCCGCCACCCCCGGAAAACTTTGATACTCTTCCCGAAATCAAAAGCCGTCGGCCGGTTTGGGATCAAAACCATCCGGAACATGCAGACTGGAAATCGGCACAAACACCTCCCGACAATGGCAAACGATTCAATTTACCAAAACTTGCCGCATGGGCGTTTATTGCTTCGGAAGCGGTCTTCTTTCTGTTGTTACTGGTCGCGTTCGTCGTATTTAACACACGCCATCGGGGTGGCGAGGTGACGTCTACCGTACTGGATGTAGAACGGACCGGTATTTTCAGTCTGTTTCTGATCTCCAGCAGCGTGACGTTCTGGCTTGCCGAACGATTTTTGAAAGCCGGCAAACGGTCCATGTTTATTTTCTATCTGGGTATCACAATCCTATTCGGAACAATCTTCCTCGCGGGACAGGTTTGGGAATATGCCGGTTTGTTGACAGATAACGTGACAATCAACACCGATTTGTTTACAGCAACATTTTTTACCATCACCGGATTCCACGGAATTCACGTCACTGCAGGAGTCATCGCGCTGCTCATCATGCTGATTATGGGAGTGAAAGGAAATCTGACTTCCAAAAAATCACACGTGTTTGGCGCAGTCGGCATCTACTGGCACTTCGTTGATATTGTCTGGCTTGCTGTTTTTGGAATTATTTATCTAGGACTTCTGCAATGAGTTCGTATTTCGATCTGACAAGCGGATTATGGAAATGGGCTTCTCCAGTCTGGTTACTGGTTCTGTCACTGACCCTGATTTTCTTTATCGTTCAACGCGGAACACTGAGCAAACGTAGCCTCTTATTTGTGGTCACCATGTTCGCGCTGGCAATGGCATATGTATCTCCCATTGGTGTCTTGTCCGATGGTTACCTGTTTAGCGCGCACGTCGTTCAACACCTCTTATTGTTACTCGTCGTCCCCCTCTTCTTATTGCTGAGTCTTTCAAAGTCGTCAACAGAAGCAATCTTTAGCCACCCCTTCATGAATCGAATGGGACATGTTTTGGCAGTTCCTTTTTTAGGCTGGCTAAGTGGCCTGGGAGTAATGTGGTTTTGGCATATCCCCTCGTTTTGCAATGCATCTACGGAAAGTTATAGCTTAGGCATCTTTCGCGATGCCACTTTTTTGCTGGCAGGTCTCGTCTTTTGGTGGCCCATTTTTTCACCTGTAAAACGCTTTCATCTTCCTTCACCTCTCGCAATGATTTACCTCTTCTCAGCCTGCCTGGGATGCACACTGTTAGGTATCTATATTACATTCACTGTCATTTCAATCTGTCCCGCATTTGCTAACCCCGTTGATCGACTGGGAATTATGCATCTGCTGTATGACCAGGGAATGACACCCGCCCTCGATCAAAGATTGGGCGGGCTTTTAATGTGGGTCCCCCCTTGCTCACTTTATGTCTGCGCAATCATGGTCGTACTCAGGCGGTGGTATTCTGAAATGGGACAACTAACACCGCAATCAACGGGAGCAACAAACGCTCTACGGGAGGCACGCTCATGAATCATGCGGACACACAAGAATCTCCTGAGCCAGAAAATACAGAACCAGAATTGCCGACTCAACAAACGGAACAAGATATTGAGCAAGAATTAGAACCCACTTATTCACCAGCAGCACTCGCGATGGGTATTACATTCATGCTTTGGGGAATCTTGACACATTGGAGCATGTCCCTGATTGGAGTAGCTGTGATCGTCGGCGCACTCTGGTCATGGATGAATGAGATTCGCAATTCATGGAGTGAATCAAATTGAATAACGAACAAACCACATCACCCGCAAATCAACCTTGTTGTCAGCAGCGCAGGACATTTCTGACCCGCCTTTCCATTGCATTGTCGGCAGTCATCGGCTTCGTAATTACACTGCCCGCGATCGGATTTATACTCGCACCCGTTTTCAAAAAACCGAAAGCAAAATGGAGAACAGTAGGCAAACTCGAAGATTTCAAAGTCGGCGGCTTTGTACTGGTCCAATATGAAGATCCCTCTCCCGTCGCCTGGGCCGGTGTCACTGCAAAAGCGGGTGCCTGGATTCGCCGCGCGAGTGAAACAGAGTTTATCGCTTTTTCAATCAATTGCCGCCATTTAGGATGCCCTGTCAGATGGGTCGATGATCCAAAACTGTTTATGTGCCCCTGTCACGGCGGTGTTTATTACGAAGATGGAACCGTGGCGGCAGGACCGCCTCCTGAACCCCTGGAGAGACTCAGTGTTCGTATCAATAAAGACATGGTTGAAATACAAACAATACCAACTCCGCTGACATTAACGACGCTAACATGAAACTACTTTTGAGAAATAGCGAGTAGCCGGCTGAATGAGTAATAACTTCATAACTCGAACCTGGAACTGGATCGACAATCGAATCGGTTTTACCGATTATATTGTTCCTCTAATGGTACACCTTGTCCCCAGCAATGCACGCTGGTGGTATATCTTCGGAAGCGCGACGCTTTGCGCGTTCATCGTGCAGGTTGTCACTGGAATCAGCCTCGCCATGTCATACGTTCCGGGCGGCGAAGACACCTACCAAAGTTTAAAATACATTACCGATATTGCACCACTGGGAAGCCTCGTACGCGGCATGCATTACTACGGCGCCTCTGCGATGGTCATGCTGGCCGTCATTCATATGGTCCAGGTCTTTATGCATGCCACATATAAATATCCGCGAGAAATGAACTGGATGAGTGGCGTCGTTCTGCTCTTCGTAGTACTCGGCATGGCGTTTACCGGTCAATTATTACGCTGGGATGCCAATGGCGTCTGGTCAGTCACAGTTGCCGCGGAAATGGCAGGCAGAACTCCTATTATAGGACCAACGCTCGCACATTTTATTCTAGGCGGTGAAACCGTCGGCGGTTCCACAATCACACGCTTCTTCGCCATGCATGTTTTCATCATGCCTGCGCTGATATTTGCAGGTATCGGCTTACACATGTTATTAATTTTCCGACATGGTATTTCCGAAATGCCAGATGTCAAAGAACCCGTCGATCCTAATACTTATAAAGAAGCGTACGAAAAACGAATTAAAAAAACAGGCGTTCCCTTCTGGCCTGTCGCCATGTGGCGCGACGTCCTCTTTTCGACTCTCATCGTCGGCGTGATCATGGCCTGCTCCATTTTCCTGGGGCCTCCTGCCCTGGATCCACCGCCCAACCCCAGCAGTATCAATGCAAATCCCCTGCCGGACTGGTACTTCTTGTGGTATTTCGCAGTACTCTCACTACTGCCTCCCCAACTGGAAACCTGGGTCATTCTAGGAGTGCCCGTCATCGGTTTCGTAGTTTTATTCTTTCTACCACTCATCTCAAATAAAGGACATCGCGCTCCCTCCAAACGCCCTTGGGCCGGAGGCGCGGTTATCTTTATCTCAATGGCGTTTATTGTACTCACCATCTATGGATACAAAAAACCCTGGTCGCCTGACTTCGGCGTGAAGTTTTTACCCGCCTCAATCGTAGGCACCGATCATGGCCCTCTTGCAGAAGGGGCCAAACTGATGCATATCAAAGGTTGCTTATACTGCCATGATATTGGTGGTTATGGAGGTCATCGTGGGCCGGAACTGACCGAAATAGGAAAACTGCTAACACGCGATGATATCATCATCCGTATTAATAACGGCGGTCACAATATGCCTGCGTTTGCCAGTTCCATGTCATCTGTTGAACTGAACCTGATTGTCGATTTCCTCTTAACCCGCGGGGTCACTCCAGATGAGGACATCCCCAAAAATCCAACTCAGTAAGTCGCTCGATCTGTACGTCGTTCTATCGATTTATTATCACTTTTTATCACTGTCCCTGATAACACTGTTCCTGATTGGTAAACTCAATGCGATATCTGGTTTACATTCTCACAATCGTTCTCACTCTGATATGTCTCATTCTGGGTCTCACAGTCAGCCATCATTTTTATTGGCCGCTGCTGATTTCCATCCCCTTGGCGCTGCTGGGATCATGGGATCTAGTACAAACACGCCATAGCATCACCCGCAACTACCCCATCATGGCGCACCTCCGTTTCTTTTTTGAATCCATTCGGCCGGAGATCCGTCAATATTTTGTGGAAAGCAACATTGACGGTCGCCCTTTCAATAATGATGCACGCTCACTGATTTATGAACGTGCGAAAAATATTGACGGCCTGAAACCCTTCGGCACGGAACTCGATGTTTATGGTGAAGAATATGAATGGCTCAATCATTCACTGGCACCCCGCCCCAAATCGAAAGATTTGTTCCGCGTAACAGTCGGCGGCCCTGATTGCAAACAACCCTACTCCTGTTCTGTCTTCAACATCTCAGCCATGAGCTTTGGAGCACTCAGCCCGAATGCACTCCTCTCTCTGAACGCCGGAGCAAAGAAAGGAAACTTCTACCATTGCACCGGTGAAGGAGGCGTAAGCCCTTATCACCTGAAAAATGGCGGCGATCTCGTCTGGCAAATCGGCACCGGTTATTTTGGTTGTCGAAATAATGACGGAACTTTCAACCCTGACCTGTTTCAGGAACAGGCCAGCCAACCAGCCATCAAAATGATCGAAATCAAAATCTCACAAGGAGCCAAACCCGGTCATGGAGGCGTCTTGCCGGCTTCCAAAATAACGGCAGAAATCGCAGCCACTAGAAAAATTCTAATGGGCGAAGACTGCATTTCCCCTCCCGGCCATACAACCTTTAATACACCCATTGGCTTATGTGAATTCATCGCACAACTGCGTGAGTTATCAGGAGGCAAACCGGTCGGATTCAAACTGTGCCTCGGACATCCCAGTGAATTTCTCAGCATTTGTAAAGCCATGTTACAGACAGGAATTCTGCCCGATTTCATTACCGTCGATGGAGGCGAAGGAGGCACAGGAGCCGCCCCTTTGGAGTTTTCCGACAATATGGGCATGCCCTTGAAAACGGGGCTGATCTTTGTGCATAATGCACTCGTCGGCTGTAATTTAAGAGACAAAATCAAAGTCGCTGCTGCAGGAAAAGTCAGTTCGGCATTCACGCTGGCTCGAACTCTGGCCATCGGCGCGGACTGGTGCAATGCCGCACGCGGATTCATGATGGCGGTCGGCTGTATTCAAGCCCAGGAATGCCACACAAATAAATGTCCCGTAGGTGTCGCCACTCAGGATCCTCGACGCCAGCAGGCACTGAATGTGGAAGACAAAAGCGAACGTACTTTTAATTTTCACCACAATACGATGAACGCGCTCACCGAAGTAATTGCAGCAGCCGGTCTGGATCACCCCGACCAATTACGTCCCTGGCATATCTACTTGAGATCCAAACGCACCGAAGTTCTCTCTTATCATGAAGCCTTTGATTTCCTGAAACCCGGCGATCTCCTCGGCGATTGTCCCTACCCGGTTTACAAAAAGTCCTGGGATCGGGCCTCCGCAGACTCGTTCCAAACAGACAAAAGTTAAGCGAAACAGCCCCCACACTCATAGATCCAACCCCAGAACCCGCCAACTCACAGTCTCCCCAAAAACCAAATACTGTTCACTGGTATCATACAAAAATCATGATACTCTGCCCGCATGGGCACTAGTTTAATCGGACATATTGACTCAGACTGCTTCTATGTAAGCTGTGAAAGAATAAGATCTTACAGCTTGCGCGGAGTTCCGTGTGGCGTACTGGGAAACCAGGGCGCCTGCGTCATCGCCAAGAGCTACGAACTCAAATCCTATGGCGTGAAAACCGGACATCCCATCTGGGAAGCAAAAAAACTCTGCCCGCATGCGGTCTTTGTGAAACGAGATTTTCACTGGTATGAAGTGATTTCCAGACAGCTCCTGGACCTCCTCAAAACCGTCAGTCCACAGGTCGAATACTACAGCATCGATGAAATGTTCTTCGATGCCTCCGAACTCCAGCGTTACTTTCACCTCCCCTTATATGAAGCCACCCGCGCACTACAGACGCTGGCTCAGGAACAGGTCGGCGTCCCCGTCTCCATCGGCATCGCTCCGTCACGCACACTCGCCAAGCTGGGCAGCGATGCTTCCAAGCCGTTCGGCGTGCGCGTGATTGAAAAGAAGTGCGAACCCTTTCTACGTTCACAACCGGTCGGCGAACTATGTGGGGTCGGCGGCAAGAGTGCAAAAAAACTGCACGACAGAAATATCCACACCTGCTGGGATTTTTGCAAAGCAGATCGGTTGATGATTCGTAATCTGCTCACCATCAAAGGCGAAGCCCTCTGGTGGGAACTGCAAGGAGACGCCGTCAATCCGATTCAGACAACTCGTCCCCCTCACAAAGCCATTGCCCGCGGCGGTTCTTGTGGCGGCAAGACAACAGACCCCGCTCGCATTCGCGCCTGGGCCGTCAGAAATATCGAACGACTCATCGAAGCCCTCGACCATCATCGCGTCTATGCCAGACATATCAGCTTACAAATCGACGCAAACAAAACAGCACTCTGGTTAGGCCGCACTCCTCTAATCGTACCCTCTGCCTCATTTCGCATGATCTACGATGCCGTCATTCCCATGCTCGAAGCAGCACCCACAACTCACCCGGTCAGCCACATGCACATCATTGCCGAAAACCTGACGTGGCGAGACAAAATACAAAGATCGCTATTTTTCGAAGAGGCACAAAGCCCCCTCGATCAACTCAAACACAATATCAATCAAAAAATGGGCCGGTTTGCAATCCGCAGTGCCGAAACACTGCCGCTGCATGAAATTTATCATGATGCGACACATAACTACGATATCTGTGACGTTTCAGGAAAAATGTGTTTCTAATGTGTACCGGAATTACCATTGCCTGGCGGGACGTACCTGCAAAACTGATCCAAAAGCATCAACTGGAAGAACGCATGATCCAGCGTTCGGAAACAGCAGAAAAAGAAATCCTGTTCATGCAGCGTCATCGACGCCCGTTGCTCCCTGTCTTTTATCAGGGAGAACTGCGCATCCTCCCCTGGGGTAATCGCCAGAGAAACAGCAATGCCCCACTCGCCCAGTGGTGTGATCTCGCAACCCTCGAATCAGGAGCCTGGTCGATCTATCATCCCGAACCGGTAGAAATTCAAGCGAACTTCGGCCTGGAACGCGGTGTCTGGTTTCAAATCAGAGAAGGCATCAAAGGCACCATCATCCACGACCAGCACGAACAACCCCACGTCTACATGCTCCTGCAACCTGCATCACACTACTACCAGGTCATGACCGGCTACGAAAAAGAACCCATCTTCCTCGGCGAACAAATTTGAAAACAATTAATAAATTGCACATTTCCTACATTCAATCCATAATAAGACGAGTACACCTTACAATGATTCAATAAATGCTGAGAAAACAATGATGGGTCCTGAACATGCAGACGACACGAACCCCACTCACCAGCAAATCCGTGACTGGGCAAACGATCCGAACGCAGAATGGCCAGATCAAAACTGGAAGACAACCGTTGCCTGCCGAGAAAATGCAAACCTGATCTTATCACTGGCCAGTGAACCCTGCCCGCAAAGTGATTTCTTTGTCGATTGCCTGTATCGACTCATCAACTTGAGTGTAACTACCAACGGTAAATCGATCTCAGTAATACAAATTGTTGAATTATTTCAAAAAGGAGCAAAGGGTTCAAATTGGAAAGTATTAAACTGGATTGATCGTGCCTACGCATTTTTCTCAAAAAACAATCTCACCCCTGACGACTGGAAAATAGACAACTGGGAGCTAGATGATGAATCCTGGCGTCAGCCGGATGAAGAAAGAGAAGTTATTATCAAAGAAATTCAAGATGCATTTCGTGGTGTTCCCCGTGGAAAAGTCACCCTGCACGAAGCCGATGTCATCGATTACTACGGTTCAGAGAAAGAGGCCGAAAAAGCACGAAGTCTGGATACGGAAAGTCGATGGGAAGAGATCCCAGACGAGCACATCGAACAAGAAACAACAGTTCTTAACTTTGTTGACCCCCAAAGCTGGAAATATTATATCGCCGCTTACATGGTCTGGACTCTACGATATTTCCGTATCAAAGATTCGTTATCAGCAGATACCACAACTTTCACGCTTAATCTCTCAGTGAATCATCCCAATTTAAAGCGGTACGGCATGGAACGTTTTCATCTTCTCAATCAAAAACAATCAGTAGCCGTCTATCGATTTCTGAATTATATGGTACAAGACTACGATGATGCTGCTGAAGCAATACAAAAATACTGGGGACAATTCGATCCGGCCAACGAAAACTAATCTATTGAGCACACGCTCTTCAAGCGACATACTCCAGCAAATGCCCATCACTCAAAAGAGAAGACGATGAACGGATATCGCCTCTATACCACCACATGCCTGATGTTACTTGCAGCTCTGCTGTCTGCGTGCCGGAAACCAGCAACCTCTGCCCAGTACAATCTGCGATCAAAAGTAGCACCATGACCGAAATCACTTACCTGAAAGGTGATGCCACACAGCCACAGGCAAAAGGAAACAAGATCATTGCCCATGCCTGCAACGACCTGGGCGGCTGGGGAAAAGGCTTCGTACTCGCAATCAGCAAACGCTGGTCTGAACCTGAAGTAGAATACCGTAAATGGCATCGAAACCGCGCAAAAAACAATTTTGATTTAGGCGAAGTTCAATTCGTAGAAGCAAGCCAATATATCT
>NZ_CALEMX010000457.1 GCF_937910335.1 uncultured Gimesia sp.
CCGTATCAGTAAAATGGGTACTGTCAAAACCGGCCAGATTTTCATCAAAGGATGAGAGATACGATTGTTCGACTCCATCCAAATAAATACGCATCTGACCTGTGTCGGCATCCCACGTATATTGGATGTTGGTCCAGACGCCCTGAACGCCTGAGTGACCACCTTGCTGAATTGTGAAGTCCGCTCCGTCTTGAGTTCGACCGTAGAACTGTCCGCCACCGTTGCTGCGATATTGAAATTCGAGGCCGCCATTATCGGGGCCCTCGAAGAATTGATTTCGGCGACCCGTGTCATCCATCTGAACCCAGAAGTTCAACGTTCCTTTTTTGCCGACATCAAAGCTGGCATCCTGGAATGTGGCAAAATCGTCAATCCCATCAAATTGTAATGCCCCCCCAAATTGTCCTGCTGTGGTCTGGAATTCAGGGCCAAAGGGAACGATGCCATTGGTGGAGATGAACATCTCAATGCCGTTTTTATTATCGATGGCAATATTTCCGGAAGATTGGTCGAAGTCCCAGTGGGCCACCAGTCGTGCGTCTGCAGAAAGATTAGCGACGCCACCTGCGCCTCTGATAGTGGCCAGGTCTGTCGTATTTAATGCCTGATTAAACCAGCCGACATCGTCCATTAATCCATCGAAGAAACGACCGCTGCCGGGGTCGCGGGCGACATTCATCAATTCGTTTACAGTACTGACTGTGGAGAGCCATTGTGTTAAATCGGAATCAAAGGTCGTATTGAGATAGCCAATTTCTGTACCATCAATAAAGAGGTGCATTTGTGGATTGCCAACCGCGTTGAAATCCCAAGTGTACTGGATGTTTTGCCAGATTCCTTCTGTGCCGCCCGCACCGCCATTTTGAATGACGTAATTATTGCTGTTGCCGTTCCGACTTGGGCTTCCGAAGAATTGTCCGCCACTGTTCGAGCGGTACTGGAATTCCATGCCTCCATTGTTGGGACCTTCAAAGAACTGATTTCGTTTTCCCTGGTCATCCATATTGACCCAGAAACTGAGGGTACCTGCTTCACCGACATCAAATTTTACGTCTTGGAAGAGACCAAAGTCGTCAACTCCATCAAATTCCAAAGCCCCGCCATAGACACCGCCGGCTGGGTTCCATAATGGGTCGGTCGTTGGCTGGGGGCCATCGTAAGTAAACCCGTTAAAGATGTTGTCGGTAATATTGACTGTACCGACGGGAACAGCCAGGGCAGGGTCAAAGAAAATACCACCGGGTTGAGCAAAGATGCCGTTGCCATTGGTCGTGGCTGAGTCTTGCCAGTCAAAGCTGTTGTGGATAATGTCTATTCCATCGTTAGTCATTCCACCATTGGTGATGGTGATCGTATAGTTCTGGTCGCCCGCTTCCTGGAAGGAGCCTGCTTCAAGACCGTTGCCGAAGTAATTGAATGAGATCACACCGCTGAAGGCGAAATTATTAGGATCACCAAACGTTCCTTGAGGACCAATGGCGATCGGTCCCCAGCGGAAATGGTCTGCGCGAAATTCATTACGAGTGATCAGGAAGTTCTCGCCACTGCCACCACTTCCATCACGAATCGCCGCACGCCCGAATTTTCCTTCGAAAATCGAATCAGAAACTTCAAGGTTATCGGCACCTGCAAATACAACAGCACTGCGGTAGTTATCGCTGAATAACAAATTGTTAAGTGTGGTGTTATCAGCAGTTGTAAGAACAACATAGCCTTGATAATCGGTCGTAGAAGTGTGTGTTTCCCACCCCAGTTGAGCCCCCGAGATTGTTACATTGTCTGCGGTAACATTAACGGCGACGTCAAAGTTGTTTGTGGGCGCATCCGCTTTTCGAATCTCAACGACATCTGAGCCTGCTCCCAACAGGGAGACGGATTCGTCGATATCAAGTGTGTCTGCAGTGATATAAATCCCTGCTGCGATGTTGATGGTGCCACCATTGCCTGCGACATCCACAGCGTCCTGAATATCTGCACCGCCAGCCGACCCAAGTACATTTACGATCGCGGTATCGCCGGAAACATTGGTGGAGACCAGATCGCCATCCAGATTGACTTCGGTGGCATTAAAGGCGATTCCCGCAGCCGTTACTGTGATCCCAGTAGCGACGTTAATCGTTTCTGCATTAAATTCAACAAGCTTACCCGCATCGAATGAGATGCTGGCATTCGCATTGATTGTGTCATTGTCAGCCTCACCATTTATGGTAAGGGAAGCGGTAAAGTTGGCGGCCAGTGAATTGATATCGATAATGTCATCGCCAGCACCAGTGTTGATGGTCAATGAATTGGTGGGATTCGCAAAAGTCAGAAGTTCTCCGGCAGTCGAATTGACGGTTGTTTGACCACCACCTGCATCTGTAATTGTGATTGTTTCAGAAACTCCACTGTAATTCAGGGTGACATCAGCGGTAGTGATGGTTGATGTGATGGGTTCTAGACCGGTGTAAGTAATGAAGTCCGTCATGGAACCGTCAATGCGGACACTGCCAGAACTGCTGTTTGTAAAGAAGTACTCAACTGCAGTCGTTATTCCCAGCAGGTTCAGAACATCACCCGGATTAGGAGAATCCTGGCCTTCCCCATCGTAGTTAATCGTGATGCCTTCGGCGGCCAGTGCTACGTCAACAGCCAGGCTGTCATCTCCGTCACCACCGTTTACTGTGATTTGATTCGTATCCGCCAGGGAACTGGAACCGATGAGAGTGCCTCCAAGTCGATATTCAACGTTGGGACCGACGACGAGGATCTCGATCACATCGTTGTTTGTTGTGCCATCAACCTGGACATCTACCACTCCTGAAATAGCGAAGTTTTCAATTTCAGTATAGGTAATGGTGGGGAATGAGCCAGTAATCGTACCTGCACCGACCCCATCCGATGATACTAATGCAGTTCCCGCAGCACTGGTGTCAACGTTAAGCTGATCTCCTAGCGGATTGCTGGTAGGATCACCTCCGGCAATATTCAAGGCTTCCGAATTAGGAGTGATATTGAAAATATCAGAGCCGGTACCACCAGTGAGATTAATGAAATTACTGAATTCGAGTGAATTGGTGCTTTGATAACTGTTTGTGACATTGAGGGTCCAGTCAGCGGCGCTGTTGATACCCGTTAATGAGTTCGTGCCTGAACCACCCGTTAACTGGTTTATATTCTCGAAAGTGACGGACTTAGCAGACTCGTTACCAGCGAAACCATCGATGCTTCCCAAACCGGTTAAGGTGGCAGAGAGGTTTTCACTGTAGTTTGTCAAATTGAGATGATCATCGCCGTCTTGGCCATCAATGGTACCGTTAATGGATGATCCATTATTGTCGAACTGAAAGATATCTGCTCCACCACCGCCTGAGAGGTCCAGAGTGTGTGAACCGTTGATGTTAAAGATATCAACATCACTTCCACCTTGTAGTGTTTCAAAGTTCGAGAATCCAAGTGAAGTGAAGCTTCCATATATACTGGCAGGTTGAATGGTCCAAGTGGCCGCTGCATCACGACCCGTCAACTGGTCTGCGACTCCTGAACCGGCCTCAATGCGATTAATATTATCAAAACCGGCGCTGATGGAAGATTCGGTTCCCTGAAAGCCATCAAAGGAGCCATTCGTCGTCAGCACTGCATTGATAGATGTTGTTAATAAATTATAATCGAGTGTGTCTGCCCCGGATTGACCATCTATGTTACCAGTGAGTGAAGCGCCGTCCTGAAATCTGAAGATATCATTGCCGGAATCCCCAGAAATATTGTGAATTTGACTACCAGTGATAGTGAATATATCGACGTTCGTGCCACCGGTCAGATTTTCGAAACCACTAAAACCGAGTGTATTGGTTGAGCTGTACTGATTACTTCCGTCGACCGACCAGTTTGCGAAAGCATTAATTCCAGTCAAAGAATCTGTATTACCACTGCCGATGATGGTGTTGATGTTGTCGAAAGAGTTTGTTGTCGAAGCTTCCGAACCAGCGAATCCATCTGTTGAACCGGTTGAGGCCAAAATCAGATCCAGCATGGCGTTGGAAGCAGAGTAGTCAATCACATCAACACCTGACAGACCATCGATGGCACCGGTGATCTGTCCCGCTCCAGTGAATTGAAAACTATCAATTCCCGCATCTCCGGTCAGGTTTTCCATATCACTGAAGATGACCGTACCAGCTTGCAGGCTACCCGAATTCACACCATCAATAATCCAGTTATTGACCAGGTTCAGTGAAATGAGTGTGTCCGATCCGACACCACCATTAAAGCTGATGCCTCCGGAAGGCGTGATGATTCCCGTGTAATCGAGGCGAACAATGTTGTTAGAAGCATTACCAGTGATGACCACATCGGTCACGTTTGCAAATTCATGTGCGGGAACAATTTCGTTGGCAGTGCCAGTTTCCACAACGCGTAATAGGCTGCCGTCTCTTTCAATTGTGATATCATTCACCGACCAGTCAGCAGAATTCACAAATAGTGTTTCAGCAAGATCATTCAAGTTGATGGTGATCGTTGCGGTATCAGTGCTACCAGCGTTGTCATCAACAATGATGTCGAGTGTATAAGTGGGATTAGTTTCAAAGTCGAGCAAACTCTGGTCAGCAACAATGATTTGGCCACCAGCAGTAATGTCAAAGGCAGCGGCACCCGTTCCCCCGTTTTCGGAAAATGTGAGTGTGTCGCCCGGCAGGTCATCGTCAGTAGCAACAATGACGGCACCAACAGTCGTACCATTACTAGCATTTTCATCAATGGTACGAATCTGATCCATGACCACCGGATCATTATCGTTGAGAGGATTCAAGTTCACTGTAATCGTCGCAGTATCGGTTGCCCCGGCACTATCAGTGACAAGAATGTCCAGATCAAAGGAAGTGGTGTTTTCAAAATCGAGTTGACTTTGATCGGCAACTGTAATGTCACCGGAAGGGCTGACATTGAAAATGAATTGTCCTGTGCCTCCTGTGACGCTAAATGTCAGACTGTCAGGGGGCACGTCTGTATCTGTTGCAACAATTGACCCTACGGGTATGGTGTCGATGGAATTTTCGTCAACATCAAAGATTTGATTCGAAGCTGCGGGAGGCGAATTAACGGTCAGTACAACATCATTTCCGTCTCCCCCTTCATAGGAAATGAAAACTTGATTGCCATTAAAGGTAAAGAGAGTTCCTTCAGCAAGTCCGACAAAAGTTCCCGTTACGGCATCCATTGTTCCATCATTATCGATCAGGAGAAATTCGTTCCCAGCAGCAGCAGTAAATGCGCTGATAAGATTCAGGGTAGCTCCTGTTACATCTACGGTGCCGGTAACCTGTATTTGATCATATTCCGTACCGGCTTGTGTTCCATCAATTTCGATATCAAATATAGCGCCAGCACCTAATGTCAAATCACCGGTGTTGATGATTCCTGGACTCGATCCCGGAACGAGATGACCACCTGAATTGACAGTTACAGGAGCATCAATGGTTCCTGAACCGCCTAATGTTGCTCCCGCAGAAATGACAACTTGAGTTGTCGTGAGGCTTCCTTCCACTTGTAGCAGGCCATTTTGAACAGCTGTTGAACTGCTAAACGTGTTCGTTCCATTTAAAACTACCGTGCCCGTGCCATTTATAATCAGGCCTGTTCCACTCAAATCTGCTGAGACCGTACCGGAGCGGAGTTCTAAACTGGACTGTAGAGATAAAACTCCACTGGTCGCGATGACGGAGCCATCTTCCAGGGTAAACCCAGCGATTGTTTCGTTGAAAGAACCCAGATCCAGGGTTGCCCCTCCTGAGAGGGTCAATGAAACTGAGTCTGCCAATAGATCACTACCCGACAGTTGATAGGTGTCTCCTGGTGACCCTGATAGTATCAGATTTGTTGGAGCGAAAGTGGCATCAAACGAATCGAAAACGACCAGAGAATTTCCGCCCGTGGTATTAATGGTAAGAGAATCAGCGGGCATCGAAAATGTCGTGAATTCGAAGGCCGCACTCAAACTGCGGATTTGCATTTCACCCGGAACAAGCGAATTTTCCAGAACTGCGTCCAGCGTTGAAGCGGGAAGGTTGATGACGACATTATTGGCCGTGCTGTCTCCACCAAACACGGGTTCCAGGCCGCCATAACTGATTTCTGTGATTCCATTGTCGACGAAATCAACCGATCCTGTCGTGGGGCCAATTAAGTCGTGGGTAATGGTATCAAAGCTTCCCCCTACAAATTCCAAAGCATCATTACCACCACTACCTCCATTAAATGTGATTGCGATGTCAGTCAAACTGGCAGTGCTGTAATCCAGCGTCAGCAAGTCCGATTCTCCATCAGTACCCAATACGTTAATGGTATTGATTGATGCAGTAGGCGCAGAAAAGAGGGGGGTGGTAAGATTCGTTGGGTCAAGAATCTCAATGTTAGGGCCGTTAATTTGAATGATGAAAGCATCGTCAGCATTGAGTTCATTTGGAAGCACAACCTCAAGTTGATCTCCTGTCAGCTGAAATTGGCCGAGATAGGTCACCGCTGATGCGGGATTGAATTGCGGGGTTTCACCAGGGTCAACTTGTATTTGAATGCCGATATTGACATCACCTGTAAAACCGGCGAGATCAATATTTCCGGGTAGAACCAGATTTTCCTGACCTAGAAAATTAATGACTTGTGAAGGATTTGTACCCGTAACCAGAATCGACGAAACCTGAGTCGCATCAAATTGCAGAATACTGCCGGGCAGTCCCAATTCTTCAACTTGAATTGTTGCACCAGAATTGATGACAGAAACAGTGGCTGCATCATTAGGGGCATCAAGGTTGAGTTCAAGAACATCGCCAGTGACTCCCGCACCGACACTGAGGACGATTCGGTCTTCAAGTCGAATTAATTCCAGTTTTGCGTTGCCATCTTCGCGATAGCTATCAAACTGCAGATTATGGGAGGGCTCGGTTTTGCCGAGGTGTCGATTCAACCAATTTATAAATCTCACGTTGAGATACTCCTTCGAGTTCTTTGAACTGCGCGAACTTGTCATGGCAAAAATGTGATAGCTGCCATTTGTTGCAATACGATTGGAGGAGATTGAACAAAAGCAAAACCGTAACCCAGGCTGACCCGGGAACCCTTGCGCAATGGGCTTACAGTATTGGGAGATATATACATATGAGTATATCTCGTTGTGACTGTAATTCGCCTCCTACATTATCTTTACTCCCTAAATGGTATGTCAATCATTTTTAACGTAGCACAAACATCTGGTAAAAATGTAAAGCTTCTGGTTACACAAACGGAATACTCGTCCTAATTAATCAAATAGGGTATTTTCAAACTACCATGCGTCTTAACTATTACAAACCAACCATCTCCATTACGTGATATAAACGATAAATCGTGAAGCTTACTGGATAACTTTTCATCTGAGACGTTGGAATCTCCTAAATTGACTTAGCATTTAACCAACATGAAGCGAATTTATGTATAGTAGTGTTTCGAGATTGAAATGTATGAAGCTTCCCAAGCAGGGGGTATAGGGGTGATACAAAGACATTGCCGTTTGGTTGATGATAGATGTGCTGCCCCGTTAAAGCCTGCCGATAAAAGAAAATGAGTACTCCTGATAATGAGATGTCAGAAAATGGCTTTCTCTAAGTAGTTTAGAGAAAAGCCGGCAATTTACTTATGGAGCATCTGAATTCATGAGGTGTTTAACAATTCAGTCATGGATCGTTACCTGCCTGTGCAGTCTATTTCTGAGTGGCTGTGCTGTGAATCAAGCTGCGCTTTTCTCAATTCCACCTGAGATTGACAAAAGGAAAGTGGTAGCCATTTCTCAATCTGCTGCCGTGAGAAAACAATCAACTGCTAAAAAGACGATTGAAGACGCAAAACCTGACCAATTCAGGGTTACCGGCTTCAATAAAGGCACTCTTAAACATAGGGCACAGCCTGGAAATGAATCGAAAGTTCAGATCAGTAAGAAGTTGTCCAACGATTCTGATCTCGAATTCGATGAGTTTGCCGATTTTCATGCGATTGAATTAGCGGAATATAGTCGACGTCAGAAATCTGAAATTGAAGTCGATGTGCCTGTCGAAGCGAAGAAGCCAGTTTTTGATGCCTTGCCAACAATTACTGATTCAGAATTAATTCCAGTGACGGAAGTCTCTTTTAGATCAAACACCGAAGTTCAATCTGAAAAAGTGAAGATACAGTCTGAAAACTCGGCTGAACTGGTTGATTTAGGGTTAAAACCACTGAATCAATTATCAATCAGTGCCAAACCGCCGGCGGGCGAGATGCCCAAGAATACTGCTGCAGAACATCTGGATAAGCTTCCTACTCAGCATATTGTGATGGGTGATTCTCGAGATTGGGAGCTGGTCACAAAAGAATGGGAAGCACCCGGTGTGGCCTATAATCCGTTGTATTTTGAAGAACCCAATCTAGAGCGTTATGGCTACAATTACGGAGCAATTCAGCCCTTTGTTTCTGCAGGTCGATTCTTTGGACGCGTGGCTATTCTGCCTTATATGATCGGTGCTTATCCGATACATGAGAATCGATATTCTCTGGGATATGCGCGGCCCGGTGATGATCCACTTTATCAGGTTGAAAAGCTGCCTTTCAGTGCGCGAGGAGCGCTATTTGAAAGTCTGACAGCTACGGGTCTTGTATTCCTGATTCCCTGATCAGATTGAGCTAAGATTTCAATCTTTTTCTCGTTCTGACGACTACTTCAGGTGAGCCGAATTGCCTGTGCCATCCCTCATCTGGGACCTGTTAACGCTTGAGTCGGTTATATCCCCAGCTAACAGTCCTCCTCTCAGTGGCACCGAACAACAATTGGTCAGAGTTAGAGCGATTGTTGACTGCGTGTCTTATTTTCGGCGTAACGGGAAACGAACCTGATAGGTCGGAAGGGGGACTATTCTCAATGTCTCATCTTTAACCGGCATTAACTCTATACTGCATTGACACATACGCCAAATATTGGGGGTGACAAGGTTTCCAAAACGTGATATGAATCGTCTACTCTGAATGGATTTGTAAATTTTCGCAACAGGGAGGCGACTGTGGGTGTTCCCCTTTCACAAATGTGGACTGTGGCAAAGTACGTTTTGACACAACGAGTTAAAGGCGTAAAGCGTTATCCGCTCGTGTTAATGCTGGAACCCTTGTTCCGATGCAATCTCGCTTGTGCCGGTTGTGGGAAGATCCAGTTTCCTGCAAATATTCTGAAACAGCATCTGAGCCCCGAGCAATGTTTTCAAGCTGTGGATGAGTGTGGCGCTCCCATCGTTTCGATTCCGGGTGGTGAACCACTCTTGCATCCTCAGATGCCTGAAATCGTTGCCGGACTCGTAGACAGAAAGAAATTTATCTATCTGTGTACCAACGCCATTTTACTGGAAAAACATTTGGATGAATATCCGCCTTCGAAGTATCTTACTTTCTCAATTCATTTAGATGGGATTCGAGAAGATCATGATGCAGCTGTCTGCCGGGACGGAATTTATGATAAGGCAATCAGTGCGATCAAAGCGGCAGTCAAGGCAGGGCATCGTGTGACTACAAATGCCACGCTGTTTGAGAACGCAGAGCCAGATCGTGTTCGACAGATGTTTGATGAACTGGCAGAATTGGGAATTGAAAGCATGATGCTCTCTCCCGGTTATCAATATGAAAAAGCGCCAGATCAGGAACATTTCCTGAAACGCAATCAGACGATTCAAAAGTTTCGAGAGATCCTGGCGGCACCTAAAAAACAATGGAAATTCAACCATTCTCCTTTGTTTCTGGAATTCTTAAAAGGGAACTGGGAACTGGAATGCACTCCCTGGGGCAACCCAACTTATAATCTTTTCGGCTGGCAAAAACCCTGTTATCTCTTGGAAGAAGGCTATGCCGACTCTTTTGCTGAGTTAATGAGTTCTACCGCCTGGGAACGGTACGGGCGGAAAAGTGGTAATGACAAGTGCCGTGACTGCATGGTGCATTGTGGACATGAACCAACGGCCGTTGATCAGACTTTTTCTTCATGGAAAGGATTCATGAAAGTCGTTTCACTCACCCTGTTCGGTTCTCGTGATTCGCACCAGTCAATTCCGACTCCGGAATATGTTCCTTCGCCCCATTACACCGTAGCGGATCATGAATTGATTCAGCTCTCAGTCTCGAATGAAGAGACGTGCGAAGAGGAAGCCGAAACGCTAAACATCACAAACTAAGTGTTCGTGCTTAAGATGTGAATATCGCTCTTTCGAGCTGCGCCTGTGTTTTTATGAATCGCTCTCATTAT
>NZ_CALEMX010000458.1 GCF_937910335.1 uncultured Gimesia sp.
TGGAGTTAAGGTTCGGCTGAATAATTTGACCCCACGGGATTGGTCCGTCGCGACTCAAATCGCGCCATTTGAATTTCTTTCGTGATGGAAAACCAGAATTTCACCAGTTGCACACCGTCTTCCATCAACATGTGCTCGAATTCCGGGACTTGACGCATGAATTGTTCGTATTGCTCGGGCGTGCAAAATCCGTTGACCGGCTCGACAACCGCGCGGTTGTACCAGCTTCGGTCAAAAAAGACGATCTCTCCGGGATTCGGAAGATGTCGAATATACCGCTGGAGATACCACTGCCCCATTTCTTCCTGAGTCGGCTTGGGAAGAGCAACTACACGCATTGCGCGAGGATTGAGATGCTCAATGAAACGGCGGATGGTTCCCCCCTTTCCTGCAGCGTCGCGACCTTCGAAAATAATCGCGACCCGCTTCCCGGTTTCCTGAACCCAACGCTGCATTTTCACCAGTTCGACCTGAAGGTATTCCAGATCGAATTCGTATTTGATCGATCGTTTAATCTTCCCTACACTGACTTTTTTCGAGCGCAACAGTTGGATAAACTCGCGCGAAGAATGCAAATCGGACAATTCATCCTGAAGGAGGACATTTTCGGGAATGGGTATCACATCCGCACTCTCGATCGCTTCAGCCAGAAGCGAAGCTAGTTCTGTTCTCGATACTTCCGAATCGGCCTTGACTAGATAGTGCGTGCCTTCACCCTTGTCACCATTTCCGGAATTCGGTGAAAGGGATTCATTTCCAGATGTTAAACTGGTCTCTACAGCAGCTTGTCCTTCATTCGTCATTGTGTCACCTGAAAAGATTGGGGCTTGGGAGATTCAATAGAAAAAAAGAGGTCATCTTACAAATCTAAGTTGTAAGATGACCTGAAGTAATACCTTATTACTCTATTATGAACTCAATTGAAATAATTCTTGTGGAGGCTCTGCTTCGATCAGTTTCAGGTCGAATTTTTCCTGCAGAATTTTAAATACGTTCGGAGTAATAAATGCCGGTGGTTCGGGACCGAGACGAATCCCCTTCACTCCAAGATGAAGAAGAGTCAGAAGAACTGCGACAGCCTTTTGTTCAAACCAGGAGATGGCAAGAGTCAACGGGAGATCATTGACACCACAATCAAAGGCTTCGGCCAACGCGGACGCTACCTTTATGGCTCCATAGGCATCGTTACATTGTCCCATATCGAGTAATCGTGGTAACCCTGCCACAGTTCCGTAATCGTAATCACGAATACGGAATTTCCCGCAGCCTAAAGTTAAAATGACCGACTCTTGTGGCGCCTGCTGTGCAAGTTGAGTGAAGTAGTTTCGACCCGATTCTGCACCGTCACAGCCACCAATCAGATAGAAGTGTTTAATTTCACCCGATTTGACCGCATCAACAATCTTATCGGCAACCCCCAGAATCACTCCATGATGAAAACCAACGGTCGACTCACCAGTTAGCTGTTCAACCAGTGGTTGACACTCACGAGCTTTCTCAATGACAGGAGTGAAATCATTATCCGTCAAACGAACACACCCCGGCACTGCTGTGATTCGCGTTGTAAATAAGCGGTCAGCGTAAGATTCCCACGGAATCAGTACACAGTTGGTCGTGGCGACAACCGGACCGGAGAATTGGGTGAACTCCAAGTGTTGATTCTGCCAAGCGGTCCCGAAATGTCCCGCTAAATGTGCATGTTTCTTGAGCTCTGGGTAACTATGAGCAGGCAGCATCTCTCCATGAGTGTAGACATTGATGCCCATGCCGGCAGTTTGTTCCAGAAGATCGGCAAGATCCAGAAGATCATGGCCGGTAACGAGAATCCCCGGACCTGCTTGGGTACCTTCCTTAACGGTGGTCGGCTCCGCTGCTCCAAACTTCTCAGCATGCCCTTCATCCAACAGCTCCATGACACGCAAATTCATGCGGCCGCATTCCAGCACAAGTTCCAGCAACGACTCCAGATCAAAGTTTACATTCGTCATCGTGGCGAATAGCGCTTCTTCAATAAACGCACTGACCTCATCATCTGTCTTTCCCAGACGGCGGGCATGGTTAGCATAGGCGGCCATCCCTTTTACACCATATAACAGGGTTTCCTGTAATGATTGCACGTCAGGATCTTTGCCACAGACACCGACGTCGGTGCAACCGGTTCCCTGGGATGTTTGTTCACATTGATTACAAAACATAGTGACTCCGATCTTCTAAACGGGGAAAAATAATTGATTATTGTTATATTGATCAACAATTTCTAATATGTGTTTTCTCTTCCGTCAGATAATAAACAATGCTATAACCGGACGTCAAGGTCCAGATATCTTTTTTCGAGAGGTAACGTAGAGTAAAATGGAACATATTGATGAGCAACTCCTGGAAACCGATCTTGCCTATCGTTTTGAATATCTCAAAAATTTCATCGGTTTTGATGAGACCGATGTGACAGCAATCCGCAATAGCATCTCCCAATTTGCACCATGTATCAGCAAACTGGTTGATGCAACTTACGAGCGATTACTCAACTTCGATGCCACCGCACGTCATTTCGTACCGCGTCAGCATGGTTATGAAGGAGATCTACCCGAATCACTACAGGATCTCACGGCTGAGGATAACCAGATCAAATTTCGGAAAGATCATCTTCAACGATATTTTATGAAGTTACTGGGACATTCATATGACGCGAAAATGGTCATCTATCTGGATATGGTAGGCAAGATTCATACTCCCAAAGCAGGGAGTCAACAGCTCGATATTCCACTCGTTCAGATGAACGCGCTGATGGGTTTAATATCCGATCAATTGATTGAGACGTTTCTGGAGTTGGACATTCCGAACGACCAGAAATTCGCTGCCGTCCGAGCGTTTCAGAAGCTACTCTGGATACAGAATGATTTTATTTCCCGTCATTACGCCGTGATACCCCAAGACTGACATCTCTGATTTCGAGTCTGATCTTTTTGATTTTCGGGTAGGATCTTCAGTATGTGATTCATATTAACCTCTCACATAAAAGATTCTACGACGACAGATGATTTCGAAACCGGCCTCCCCCTCCCCCTAATTCTGATCACGTCAACATTTTGCAAAAAACGCAGTATGGCATCTAAATCTGACAACTAGTGTGAATCACTGAATTCGTAGTACCATTACCTGACTCTGATGTTGCAATCGAAATAAATCCGTTTAGGATTATATAAGATTGCAATGTTCTCATTAAAATCACTCCCCATCGATAAGTCCCAAGCCAACCATTCATGATTCTATTCGACAGATGACAATTAGATAGCCAAATCGTTAATCATAAACAATGGAACCTGAGCCATGCACCAATTGCACCGAAGCCTTTCTCTTGCTTTACTCGTTCTCACCAGTGCCACATGTATCACCCATGCCGCGGATGGCCAGTTTGCTGTTGAATCTAATCTGCGCGCTGGCGTTGCCAAAATTGACATTACACCTGACGACGTAAACCAGTTTGAAGTCGTCGGGCATCGTCGAAAGGTGACCGGTGTGCGTGATCCGCTAAGAGCTGGAGTATTAGTGCTGGATGACGGCAAGACAAAAGCAGCAATCGTAACGCTTGATCTAATCTCTGCGTATGATGAACTGGTAAAACTGGCTCGTCAGCAGATTGAGAAAGAAACGGGCATACCGGCGGCCAACATTATGGTTGCCGTCTCACACAATCACTCTGGTCCCGGTTTTGATCTCAAATCAAAGTGGAGTCAAGAACTGATTGGGAAGCTCGGCGCCGCAGCAAAACAGGCGGCCTCGAAAATGAGCCCCGTAACTGTGGGCTATGGTGAGGACAAAATCGGATTCGGCATCAACCGACGAAAGGTAATCAATGGCCGGGCCGTTGTGCGGCTTAACAAAGAAGGACCCAATGATCCCCGCGTGAAAGTCCTACGCTTCGACGATGGCAAATCGCTGACACCAATGGCGGTGCTAATGCACGCTGTATGTCATCCCTGTTTTTTCACATGGGGCGACAAAGGATCGATGCCCTATCCAAACGGCTATCCGAAGATGAGCGCCGACTTTCCGGGCGAAGCACAATCATTTGTCGAAATGTGCTACGGGCAAAAAACCAGTTCGCTGTTTTTACAGGGCTGCGCAGGCGACATTCGTCCGAATCTTCCCGGCTATCCATATCGCTGTGCTGATGAAGCTGATATCCAATGGGCGGGGCGGGATCTGGGCAGCGCAGTCGTTCGAACGCTGGCTCGCAATGTAACACGCGAACAACTTGCCGGTCGTGCAAAGCACTACCAGATCCGAGTTGCAAACACAGTCATTTCGTTGCCCGGTAAAGAGGGCCGCATCAAATCAGAACTACAGGCGATGAAAATCGGCCCGTATCTGTTACTGACAATGCCTGGCGAGCCGATGGTCGAATACGGATTCAAACTGGAAAAAGACATCGCGGACCGCGCCATTCCGATTATCGTAGGATACGCCAACGGACACGTCGGATACATTGCTACAGCAGATTCTTATAGCGTCGGCGGTTATGAACCGAATACGTCGAAACTGGTGCCGGAAGCAGAATCGATTATTCTCACCGAACTGAGTCTCCTCGCCGATCGTGTAATTGGAGATGTCTTCGAATCGTTTTCCAAGCACCCGAAGGATATCAAAAAACGCGAGCAGGCAGACAAAGCCCGTTCCAAATAATCTCAAGTGCGACCTTCGCCCAAACGCTAGTCGGCATCCAAATTTCTTGTAACCACTCCAAAAAACATTTGAATCGAATAGAGATGCAGAGAAGCCAATCTCCGTTGGAACCGGAAGCGAAATCTAATTCATAAGGAACTCTCCATGCGAAACGGCTCCCTTTTCTTGTTTACCATCTGCCTGATTGGCTTCACCTCACATGCCTCAGGCGCGGAGAAAACCAACATCGTCTTCATCCTGGCCGATGACATGGGGTATTCGGATCTGGGTTGCTATGGCGGAGAGATTGAAACGCCGAACCTAGATAAGCTGGCTGCCGGCGGATTGAAATTCTCGCAGTTTTACAATACGGCCCGTTGCTGGCCAACCCGGGCAGCGCTGATGACGGGCTTCTACGCCCAACAAGTTCATCGCGACGCACTACCGGAATTGGGTGGCGGTAGTCGTGGCAAAAGACAATCATGGGCACGACTGTTGCCCGACTTTCTCAAACCACACGGATATCGCAATTATCACAGCGGCAAGTGGCATATCGATGGTAAGGTGCTCGACGCAGGCTTTGACCGTTCCTACGACACACGCAACCAGGGAAATTTCTTCACAGAGAAAGGAAACCTGCTCGACGATGTGCGCATCAATGCAGCCAAGGATGAATCAGGGTATTACACGACCATCGCAACAGCCGATCATGCAATCAAATGTTTGCAGGATCATGCTGACAAATATACAAATCAGCCGTTTTTTCATTACGTCGCTTTCATCGCGCCGCATTTCCCACTGCACGCGCTTCCCGAGGACATCGCGCGCTACCGGAACAAATACCTTGATGGCTGGGATAACATGCGCGAACAACGATTCGCGCGACAACAAAATATGGGCTTGCTCAAGACGACATTATCAAAACTCGAACCAGATGTAGGCCCCCCGTATCATTTTCCCGCTGCGTTTGAGAAGCTTGGTCCTGGCGAGATCAATCGCCCCCTGCCCTGGCAGGAATTAAACGATGAACAACGTAAGTTTCAAGCAACAAAAATGGCGATCCACGCCGCCATGGTGGATCGAATGGATCGTGAGATCGGTCGACTCATTAAACAACTCAAGGCAATGGACGCTTACGACAACACGCTGATCTTCTTCGCCTCAGATAACGGAGCCAGCGCTGAAATCATGGTGCGGAACGGCGGCCACGACCCCCAGGCCGCACCGGGCAGCGCTGCCACATACCTCTGTTTAGGGCCGGGCTTTTCCAGTGCATGCAATACGCCGTTTCGACGTCACAAAACCTGGGTCCACGAAGGTGGTGCCAGCACGCCGTTAGTAGTGCACTGGCCTGCCGGCATAAAGGACCGGGGAGCAATTCGAAAGACACCGGCTCACATGATCGACATCGTGCCCACGATTCTGGACGTACTCAATATTGAGAAACCGACACAGTGGGAAGGCGAGAAAATCCCCTCGGCCCCCGGTCATAGTTTAGTCCCGGCGTTCAACAAAGACGTTACAGTGGATCGCGAATTTCTGTGGTGGCTCCACGAAGGCAATCGCGCCATTCGCGTAGGCGACTGGAAGCTGGTCGCCGCCAAGGGTGATCCATGGGAGTTGTACGACTTAAGCAATGATCGCGCCGAGTCCAACAACCTCATCAAAGAACATCCAGACAAAGCAACCGAACTCGAAGCCCTCTGGAATCGGCAGTTAGCTGAAACAAATAAACTAGCCGCCAAGACCGCTCAGAAAAATGCTCCGAAAAACCAAAGCGAAAAGCGAAGGCGAAAATAAAATAACTGCATTGATCAAGTACGAGGATTCCAAAACCCTTCTCAACCTTCCTTTTTTGTCAATTTTTGGATCAGGAAATCGTAGAGATCCTCATAGGAGTCATCCTCGATATCGGGAGCTTTGACAATGCACTCAAGATTCAGCTTTCGCATCGCCTCCTGAAGCTTGAGCCCCAAGAGCGGATGATGCACCCAGAGGGACTGATTGGTTTCGATGGTCACCTTCGAATTCGGACGATTGTAGCTCATATAAACCGGGGGATCATCCCTGGTCAAATGAGTGATTGCGGAAGCTTCCTCTGCCAACTTCGCCACACGTGGAGTATCGGCGGTCTCACCTTCCTGCATGGCATAGAAATCGATAAGGGCAGAATGAGGCGGCAGATCGGGAACGCCAAACCATTTCCGAAAGACGCGCATATCATAAGTGGACTGTCCTCCTAATGTGCCGGCGCCAAGAATGCGGGTAGACTGCCGAGCAACAGGATCGTCACTTTTAGAATCCGCTCGATCATCATTGAAAGCGAGCCAGAGAGAAATCCCTGCACCGGCAGAACCGCCATAACAGACGATCTTCTTTGAGTCAATGTTCCACTCGACTGCTCTCGAACGAATCAACTGCAGACAGCGGGCGGAATCATGCATCGCAATCGGATAGGGAAATTCTCCGCCATTCGTCAGACGGTAGTTGATCGAAGCGAAAGAGATTCCCTCATTCAGAAATCGCTCGACGATCGACTTCCGGATGCCGCCTTTGTCGCCTCCCCTGAATCCGCCACCATGAATGTAGATGCAGAGAGGCGTAAGGGAGCCCTTCTCTTTCGGTTTTGCCAGCCAAATATCAAAGGCCTGTTGTTTATGGGCACCGTACTTCACATCGGCATAAGTCGGCGTGGCAGGTTTGTTCCGTTTCTTCTGCTCATCCAAACGCTTAAGGCGTTTTTGATTGAACGTCACCGCCTCTTCCCGACTCAACACACCATCCCCATTCGTATCAGCTTTGGGATATCGTTTGAGAATTTCTTTCAGCCTGTCGTCTAGATTAACACGAGGCTGTTGTGCGTTAAGACTGCCCACGATAATGGCAACTGCAGAGAACACAGCGATTTGAATAGTATGCTTGAGGAACATATTCTTCCGGACTTTCTAAAAATCATCGTTCAAAGATGATCAAACAAATCGAGACACAAATCAGTAAACACTTCAGAACAGAAAAAGTTTCAGCAGAAGAAACACTTTGACAAGTTTATCTCTTCTTCAATTACAAACATCACGCGTCTATTTATCTACTACTCTTATACAGAAATATGATAATTGAACTACTTTTCACACATTTCAGATCAAATCTCAAAACAGAGGTTTTTAGGGATTTCACTTGATATAGAATCCAGAGGCTGAAATGAACCTACTTCTTAATCTCTTGTTCCATGCATTAAATTATTCAAAAATAAATTTATGAATAATTTTGTCCCCCACTCTGTCAGTCGTTCGCCATCATTGTGTACGATCAACTCGCATTTGCGAATTTCAAGTTTTAAGAAAGGAACCTAAGATGGCTAAGTTTATGTTCTTACAGCGTGGAGCCTGTGAAAGTCCTCCTGAAATGACACCGGAACAGATGGAAGCGGGAATGAAGGCCTGGATGGATTGGGTCAAAAATGGAACAGATGAAGGCTGGTTGCTTGACCCCGGCAGTCCACTGGGCGGCACCGGAGCCGTAGTCAAACCCGACTTGAGTGTAATCGATGGTCCCTTCGCTGAGTCGAAAGAGCTAGTGGGTGGCTACTCCATTGTTGAAGCAGCTAATCTGGCCGAGGCGTGTGAGTTGGCTAAGCAAACCATGAAGCTCGCAGGGGGCGGAAAGATCGAAGTTCGTGAATTCGCTAACGTTGGACAATAATCGACTGAATTGATTTCCATGCGATTTTTCCAAGAGCAAATCTTCTATCGTTTCACCTTTAAAAATTACTGCAGCCTGCGCAGTCAAAGAATTTAACACTTATATCGGGCTCTTCAGCTAGGCCCTTTCAGAGGGAGTTTAAAATGTCTAAATTTATGTTTGTTTATCGCGGTGGTCATGAAGACATGGAACAGATTTCGCCCGAACAGATGCAACAAGTGATGCAAATGTGGATGGATTGGATTCAAGGCGGTACCGAAGCCGGCTGGATGATTGACGGCGGCGATGCTTTGAAACCGGGTGGTGCCATTGTAAACTCGGATCTGTCTGTCACCGATGGACCCTTCGCTGAATCGAAAGAGTTGGTAGGTGGTTATTCAATGGTGGACGCGCCCGATTTGGCTGCTGCCATCGAATTAGCGAAAAGTTCTCCGATGCCAAAATCAGGTGGCACTGTGGAGGTTCGTGAATTACCAAATCTCGGGAAGCAAGAATAATGAAACCATCGACCAACCAACTGGTCGAACACTTCTTTCGGCACGAGTCAGCAAATCTGATAGCAGTGCTGACTCGTGCCTTTGGTATTCGCCGGCTCGACCTGATCGAGGACATGGTTCAAGTCGCGATGCTGGAAGCGATGCATGCATGGAAACAACGCGGCGTGCCCGATCAACCTGCGGCCTGGATTCATCGTGTAACCAAAAATCGAATCCTGGATTCCTTGCGTCGTGAGAAGACCTGCGAAAAAGCGATCACGTTATCTGGACAATCAATCGACGAACAGGAATCGATTGTCGATCAATGGCTGGAAGAAGAACAGATACCTGACAGCTTACTTAGGATGATGTTTGTCTGCTGCCATCCAACACTCGAACGAAAAACACAGATCGCACTGACACTGAAAACACTTTGCGGATTTGGTATCCCCGAAATCGCCCGAGGACTGCTGCTTCCAAATGAAACGATTAAGAAACGCATTCAACGCGCGAAGATTTCTTTGGCAGAATCGAATGTGAAGCCTGAACTCCCCAGTGCTGATCAGCTGACGCTACGTCTGGACGTCGTACACGATGTGCTCTATTTGATGTTTAATGAAGGCTATAGCACTTCACATGGCACAGAACCCATCCGCGACGACATCTGCGAAGAAGCAGCGCGACTGTGTCATCTGCTATGTGAGAGTCCCTGCTCAGTGCCGACATCGAAAGCATTGTTGGCTCTACTGTTGTTCCATGCCGCTCGACTTGATGCAAGAACAGATGAGGACGGAGCTGTAATCTTGCTGGAAGACCAGGACCGCTCGAAGTGGGACCGTCGCTTGATCTGTGTCGCACAAAGCTGGTTGGCGAAGTCAAAAACCGATCAGCCTACGACCATTCATCTCGAGGCAGCAATCGCGATGCAGCATTGTATCGCCCCCAGTGTCAAACAGACGAACTGGGAGACCATTGTCATCCTTTATAGTCGGCTGCTGCAGATACGCGAATCGCCAATTTACACATTGAACCGAGCGATCGCCTTGGGGCAGGCAGGCGATACACGCGAGGCCATGGCGCAATTGCAGTCGCTACGGAATCGTGAGGACATGAAAAGCTATCTGCTGCTGGATTGTGCTCTCGCCCGAATGCATGAGTTAGAAGGCAACACAACAGAAGCAATTGACTCTTATCTGATTGCGTTATCCAAGGCAGTCGCTCCGCATGAGAAAGAGTTGCTGGAAAAAAAGCTACGCAAGCTTGCCGAATAAAGGTGGGACAATTCGATTCAATTTCCGCCACATCCACTTTCAGTTTCTTTCATTTTGTGAGATAGTAGATTACAACTTGTGAGAACATATCTGAAAATGTGATAATCTATTTAAGACTTGACAACTCACCTAAACGCTCAATTTGGTAGTGCACGTCGACGGATACACCAGGTTCTCCATCCAAAAACGGCTTCTGATTCTCCCTTCTTAATGAGAGAAGAAACAATGCCAAAACCTCTAAGATATTTGATCTACCTGATTGGAACGATTATTCTCTATTACTCGTTCTTCATTTCCGGGTGTTCTTCACTACTTCTCAGCGATAAAGACAGATGTCTTTCTGAATTAGAAAATGTCTGTCCGAACGGACTTGAAACAAACAAAGTTTATAAAAAATATGCTGACCAGGAATGTTTTTCTGAGGTAATTGATGAGTTAATCTCCGCAGAAAAAACAGATACTACGGACTTCTCTTATGCTTTTTACATGCTACTCGAACAATTGATGCATTCACCAAATAGTACTTTTACTCATGCCTGGTCATGGATTAAGTTAGAGTATGAGCATGTATCGATAGACTGCGAGATTGCGCTCAATAAAAACACATTAAATGCCATCAAACGGGGAATCCACAACAAGCCCCAGATCTTGAACAACCTCTTATACCACCGGGTACAAGAGGATTTAACTAATGGACACGGTTATGATTTCCAAAGAAATCATCTGCTGGATGACTATCATAAATACTTCTCCGATGAGAGCCGAACTAAGTCATCGAAGTTTGTCTGCCTGATCTTTCTAGCAGCTTTATTTGGAGACCCAGGTATGATCGAAGAGACCAACTGGGAAAACGTCGAAGAAAAATGGCGAACTCAATGCAACTGGCTGGGTGAAGTCGCCAAGTTCTGTGTGTTTGATTCACAGAAGAAATATTACGTCGTCAATCAGGAAGCATTAAAAATGGGATCACCAGTGAATACGCTAAAGCAAATCCCAAACTCACACCTCAATAGTTTGTACCAGGTCAAAAAACCAAATCTGCTTGAAGATTGAAATAATCAAGCGATCCATTGAATTCCGCTACCACACGTATTGTTATGAGATCATTGAATAATGACTTACTTAAGGCAGCCTCTAAGAATCAATTTTTCA
>NZ_CALEMX010000459.1 GCF_937910335.1 uncultured Gimesia sp.
TGTTCGTCCAAAAGACAATTATTTTGATTTGTCTTTACCAGGACGAGTAAGCGTTGCCGATGATGGTTTTACCAGCTTTAAAGCAGGAGAGAATGGCCGAGACCGATATCTGATAATGTCTTCAATCCAGGCGACGCGGGTTCGTGAAGCACTTCGTTATTTAGTGAGCCAACCACCATTACATTATAAAGATCAGAAAAACAAATAGGATACTCATCAGTAGATCTGAAGAAGCCTTCGTTCCGGGATATTTTCTGAAAGTGCTTAAAGAGTTCGGTTGCTATCTCATTGATTGAGAGGCTTTTTTTGTTGACTTCTTCTAACAGAGTAACGCAGGGAGCATTCCATCATCATTCCGTCGTTCAATTTTAGTTGCTTCTACTCCGCTCCAGCAGACAAACAGAACAGTCATTGATACAACAGGATACGAAGTCGTGTGACTAGTGAGACACTTGGGGGCACGTCATTCAGACCGTTGAGGCATGGCTTGCAAACTCTGCAGAAGTTGCACTAAAAAGCTATCTTCAGGTGCGAGAAGAGGACTATGAAAAAGTGGTGCAGTACACCCTCGCGTACACCAGCGTAGTCCCGCAAAATGGAAAATAGGGTGTCGGTGTAACTCATTGCAATGCAGTATCTTGCGAGATTCTGCGGGAATGAGATGTGTACAAATATAGCCGAGGGGGGACTCGAACCCCCACGCCCTTTACGGACCCGGGATTTTAAGTCCCGTGCGTCTGCCAATTCCGCCACTCGGCCATGTCTTTAAGATTATATAATAAAATGAGTTACTGCTTGCAAGTGTCAAACAGTGAAAGGACCGTGAATAATCCCTGCCAACCCCACACCAGATCGGGTTATTAATAACAGATTCAAACCGCCAAGAACAAATCGCGGACGCAGATCAATAGGTTTCGTCAACTAGTCTGCGGGCACGACGTCTTCGACGGCGGCGGTGTAACCAGCGTTCACCATCCTCGGATTCCGCAAAAAAGGAGCCTGACAGCAATCGATAGAAGAATAAGAGGATAAAAGCACCCCCCGTAGCAGCTAGAAAACCAAATGTGCTAATGGGAGTTACTTTGGCGCCATCCCAGAAAAACATGAGGGTACCGCAGCCTACTACACTGCCACCAATACCCATTAATAGTGTGCTGACCGCACCGCCCGGGTCTTTTCCAGGCATGATTGCTTTCGCGGCTAAACCAACTAAAGTTCCAAAGCCTACCCAGACCAACATCTCGTTGACTGCTTCCTGCATCATTTTGGTGGTATGCTCATCTAACATTATGACGGTCCTTCGTCGGTAAATGCTTATTCTGGTGAGGTTTATGAATATTAATGGCTGGGAGAAGGTGGATCCTGAGGAGAGAGCCATTATTTATCCGTTATGATCATTATCGTCAACCCCGGCATAAAACTTGGGTCGTGAACGATCTAATTGATATTTGATTAAAGTTTAGTAGAGTATATAACAATTCTAATACCCTCTTAATATTTTTGAAGACTCGGTTATTGCAATGAACGTTCAGCGGAATAAATTAAAATGTATGAAAGCAACCTTATTCCATTTTGTTGTCTGTTGTCTGCTGTTTCAAATTGATAGTGCCGTGTTTGCTGAAGCAATTGAGTTTCAGAAAATGGTGCTTTCAAACAAATATTATGCAGATGGAATTACCACTGGCGATTTCAACAAGGATGGTATCGTAGATATTGTTGCTGGACCTTACTGGTACGAAGGGCCTGTTTTTAAAACGAAGCACAGCGTTTATGAGCCTGTTGCGTTCCCTCCTGCGAAAAGCCCCAGCAATTGCATGCTACTTTTCGCTTATGATTTCAACGGAGATGGTTGGGATGATATTCTCGTCTTGGGGCGGGTGCATCTTCACAAAGCGTTTTGGTATGAAAATCCTCAAACAAGCAATGGAGCATGGGAGAGGCATTTTGTATTTGATCGCGTCCAGGGGGAATCGCCGTTATTGGTTGATATGACAAAAGATGGAAAACCAGAGTTGATTTGCCATTGGGGAGGCCATTGGGGTTGGTTACAGCCTGACTGGAACGCACCAGAAAAACCCTGGACATTTCAGGCACTCTCTCCCAAAGGGAACTGGGACAAATTTTATCATGGAACTGGGGCCGGTGATATTAATGGCGATGGTGCACCGGATATCGTGATTAACGACGGTTGGTTTGAAAACCCTTCACCGCAGACTGGAGAATGGTATTTTCATCCACTAAAGTTCTCAAAGGAACGGGGTGGGGCTCAGATTTTCGTATACGACGTTGATGGAGATGGCGATAACGATGTGATTTCCAGCTTGGATGCACATGGTTGGGGGGTAGCTTGGTTCGAACATATTAAAACAGGGGAGATGATTACTTTCAAACAGCATAAGATAATGGGAGACCGGAGTGAACTGATGCAATATGGTGCTGCTTTTACTCAACCGCATGCCTTGTCTCTGGTCGATATCAATGGTGATGGCCTGAAGGATGTTGTTACGGGGAAACGGCGCTGGGCGCATGGTCCGAAAAGAGATATTGAACCCAACGAAATTCCTGTGATTTACTGGTTTCAACTGAATCGATGCGCTGATGGGACGGTAAGATATACCCCCCATCTTGTAGATGATTGGTCTGGTGTAGGAGTGCAAATTGACGCTTTGGATGTGAATCAGGATGGGAAAGCCGATATTCTCAGTGCATCAAAATTAGGAACTTTCCTGTTTTTAAACAGTTCAAAATAATTAACCGCTGAGCCATTCATCTCGATGCGCTTCTACAAAAGCATCGTCGTTCAAATGCGGATAGGCTTGATAGATTCGATCTATCTCTGCAGACTGTCCGGGGCTCAGGTTTTCATCAGGATTCAAACACCAGGTCCCATCCAACAGTTTTTGGCGTTTCAGAATTTCATTAATGCCCGGGATACATCCCTGGAAGCGATGCGCGACATCAAATAGTACCGCGTTACAGTCAGTGATTTCGGTATTCCGGTGTAGCATTGAAACCGGTATTTGAGTTCCCTCTAAGGCGATTTGTTGACATTCTTCGAGAAGGGAAACCGCATTCCGAGTCCAGACGGCCCAATGTCCGAGTAAGCCACCAACGATGCGACGTTCAACCTGTTTCCCTTCTGATTGAAAACGAAAAGGGGTGACGAGATCGAGTAGGATGTTATCGTCATTCCCAGTATATAAGGCGATATCTTCCCTGCCCGATTCTGCAACTGCGCGAATGACATCGAGTGTTTGATATCGATTAAAGGGGGCCATTTTGATCGCGGCGATGTTTTCAATTTCACAAAAACGGCGCCAGAAAGAGTAAGGCAGCAAACGGCCACCCACATCCGGCTGCAAGTAAAAACCAAATACGGGAATGATTTCGGAGACCACCCGGCAGTGCTGGATCAGTGTGTCTTCGTCGGCGGATTTGAGTGCAGACAAACTGAGCAAGCCAAAGTGATATCCGGCGCCTTTGGCGATCATTGCCTCCTGAGTAGCCTGGCCGGTTTCTCCACAGATGCCAGCTACGCGTAACAGAGGTGCGCTCCGTTGTCTGTCCGCTCGATCCATTTCTTCGGCAGCCAGTTCCAGAACAGGTTGAAACAGATCAATACCGGGATTACGGATTTCAAATTGTGTCGTGTGTACCCCCACGGCCAGTCCGCCGACACCACTGGCTATGTAATAACGTGAAAGAGCTCGTTGTCGACGTTCATCCAGTTTGCGGGCAGACGTTAATGCAAGGGGATGCGCGGGTATTGCAGTTCCCCGTTGTAAAGTTTGCGTAATGAGTGATGGGTTCACAATGCTGTTATTCCGAGTATTCAATCTTCGTATTCTAACTGCGTAGCCAAGTTAAAACTTGCCACTGCGCGATTCAAAATGTGTAGGTTTTCCAAGTAGCGGACGATCATTTTTTATCCAGTCGGCAATCCAATTCATCAATTGATCCACGTCCACAAGGGGAACACTATAATGGCCATGCCCGTACTCCCCGTTATTAATTAAAGCATCTTCCGCTTCAGTTCCACAGAATTGAGGTGGTTTGCCGAACAGTATTCCAAATCGCTTGCAGATTTCGCGAACGCTAAGAATTTGCGGGCCAGCCACATTCAAATAATTCGGAGGGGATGTTGCATCGGGCAGTGAGCAAAGCGTCATAGCATTCGCATCTCCTTGCCAGATGACGTTGACGTATCCCATAGAGACGTCAATGGTTTTTTCCTGATAAACCTGTAAGGCGAGATCAACGAGCACGCCATAGCGGCATTCGACCGCATAATTCAAACGCACAATTGTCATTGGTATGTTCAAGGTGCGGCTGAAATGTTCGAACATTCGTTCGCGCCCCAGACAGCTCATCGCATATTCCCCTACCGGATCGGGTTTGTCTGTTTCGACAGATCCCTGTCCGGATGCATTGACCAGTCCGTAGACATTGCCCGTCGAAAAAGCAGTGATACGGCTATTGCGATATTTGTTACAGACAAGTGCCGGTAAGTAGGTATTCATGGCCCAGGTGAGCGATTCATTTCCTGTCGCTCCGAATTTCATGCCTGCCATGTAGATCACATGGGGCACATCGGGCAGACTATTAATAAATTCTGCATCGAGCAGATCGCCTTTCAACGTTTCTATGCCCAGATCTTCGAGAGGTTGTCGGCTCGATTCATCCGAGAATCGACTGACACCAATGATTCGGCGGCTGGTTCCAGATTCCTCATCACTGCGAAGAATCATCCGTGCCAGGGTTGGCCCCATTTTACCGGCGATTCCGAGGAGAATGAGATCGCCTTCTGTTTGTTTTAATGCGCTAAGAACCTGGGGAGTCGGACGGCTTAGCAGTTCGTCCAGATGTTCAATATTGTCGATCGTGGCAGGTAAGTGGGTCATGATGAATGTCAATTGGAATAGTGTTTTATCAAGGTGTAAAAATAAAGTCGTGTCAGGATTACTTTCGACATTATGACAGCCTGGTATTCGAAAAGGAATTCAAGGAAAGTTAATTAAAGGGAATCTCACAGGTGAGTAGCTGATTCCAGTCAGGTAGATCTGCTGAATTTTTCGAAAAGTGGCTGGCGACAACCTTTCCTTTGTCGAGTATCAAAGCAGCGCCCAGTTGGTGAAGATCTTTACCGGGAATTCCGGGAAAGAAACCGGAAAGGATGGTCGTCTTGAATCCGGACCACCAGATGGCGGGGCCGAAAGTTTCTGCCAGATTACCTCGCTTGATTTGAAAGAGTTGATAGAGCTTTCGATCCGGATCACTAAAATGATGCACATCTTGTAATTGATAACGGGCCAGTAACTTGTCGGCCTGTGAGTCATCCATCATATGAACGATGGCCAGCTGCATATTCTGTGCTGCTATTTGTTTGGAGAGTTCCTGAAGTTGTGCCAGCACCTGACGACAGAAGGGGCAGCCACCATGTCTGAGAAATACGACCAGCAATCGGCGGTCTTCAGAGAGTTCGTTTAATGCGTTTCCTTGTGAGGAAGTAAACGTAGAAAGCGCTTGCTTGAGGTGCTTTTGGTCCATAACGAAATCTCGTGCATCGCTGAGTCCTCGATTTTTCTTCAGTGTCGATATCAGGACTCAGACGGAATTGTAAAATGAGGGGCAAGTCAGACTTTAGTTTACCACAAGTCGTCTGGGTTTTCCTGGTGGAATTGGTCGATGCTTTGTACGGTCTGCTCAATCGTTTCGAGATCCGAATAGAACATGGCACTCGGATCGATTTTTCTCTGTTCCAGAAATTTGATCTCCGATTGTAAGCGTGGGATTTCTGCAGCGCGAGGGAGGATGACCAGCCAAATGATGCATAACACTGCGGTCAAAGACAGAAAACGGATCCAGCGAATACGGAAACTTTCCGATTGAAACGTCGGCTGTTTGCTCTTTTCGCTACCATTAAAAGAGTTCATGGATTACTTCACCATGATCGATGGCGACGGTCGGGCGACCTGAATGATCAAGGAAATGGATTCCCGGATCCATGCCTAAAGCACGATAAATTGTATGGTGGATATGTCCCGGACGCACAGGACGATCTGCGGGAGAATCTCCCAGTCGACTGGTAGACCCGATCACGCGACCCCCTTTGACACCTCCACCTCCCATGAGGCAGAACATGGAATTTCCCCAATGATCACGACCGGGAGTCCCTTTGCTCAAAGGAGGCCCACCATTTCCACCGTTATTCATACGCGGGGTGCGACTAAATTCGCCACACAGGACGACCAGTACTTTTTCACTCAACCCACGTTGTGCTAAATCTTCAAAAAGAGCACTGACAGCCTGATCCACTCGGGGCAGGTAGCTTTCCATCCCGCTTTTTAAATTCCAGTGATGGTCCCAACCACCAAAATGGACGGTAACAAAGGTCGTGCCCGCTTCCACCAGACGCCGTGCCAGCAGGACACTTTGGCCCCAGGTTTGGCGCCCATATCGATCTCGAATGTTTTCGTCTTCTGAATTCAGATCGAAGGCTTTCCGCGCTTTGTCACCGGTCACCATGTCGTAGGCTTTCTGATCCAGTCGATCCATCGAATTCAGCATGCCCGATTGATCAACGTCTTTGCGAAGTTGGTCAAATGATTTTAATAATGCTTTGCGTTCCTGAAGACGTTCAATGGATAATCCTTTTGCAGGATTCAAGTTCTTTACCTGGAAGTTCTTATTGTTTGGATCAGAACCCGTTTGAAAAGGATCGTGTTGAACACCCAGGAAGTTACCGCCAAAATAACCGGGTCTTAAACCAATACTGGAGGCATAGGGGACGGAGACATAAGCGGGCATACTGGGATCGCGTGGTCCTAAAACTTTAGTCGCCATCGAAGCAAAACAGGGGCTTTGACCTGGAGTCCTGGCACCGCTGGCACCACCTCGGCCTGTGAGCATCCAATGCCCCCCAGCAAAATGGTCACCGTTATTGTGATGGAGTGAACGCACGAGTGAAAATTTATCAGCGCACTTTGCCTGCAGCGGAAACATTTCTGTGATATCCATACCCGGTACATTAGTATGGATCGGATTCCAGATTCCCCGGCTTTCACTGGGGGCGTCCGGTTTCATGTCGTAGAGATCCATGTGACTCGGGCCACCATCCAGCCAGAGCAGTATGACGGATGTCTCTTTGGATTTGACCCCGTGCTGTTCCGCACTTTCTTTCGCATGTAAAATTTGCGAGAGGCTGGCCGAACCCATACCCGCGACGCCGACTTGTAGAAAATGCCGCCGACTTACCCCATCGCAATACTTACCAGATTTTCCAAATTCAACACGGAACATGTTTTTCATCCCTGTTATGAATAAGTCATCAACGATACTTTATGTGTTAATTTTATCGGTTAGAAGCGCGTTCCGTCAATAAGGAAGTGGCTGTTATTAAGGGGTTTATAGGGTCTTTTTGATCGAAATGCGTATGATGATCAGAGACTCTCTGCTTTCTCTCTGGCGGAACGATAAATAACGCCGTTGATTTCACCACCCATCATCAAGATGGCGCCGGTCATATACAACCAGGCGAGTAAGACGATGAATCCTCCCAAAGCGCCGTAGGTTTCATTGTAGTGAGCGATGTTTTCCACATAAATCCGAAACCCCTCCAGCATGATGACCCAACTGATTACAACAAACAGGCTTCCCGGCGTAATGATTTTCCAGGGAAGTTTCACACTAGGCACGGACCAGTAAATCACTGCTGTAGAAATCAACATAAATCCACAGGCAACCGACCAGCGCGTACCCGCCGATAACAACAGATGTAACCAGGGGATATTGTAGTTTTTGAGTAGGATACGCGCTACTTCCGGGCCAATCACTAACAGAATCATGGCAACCAAAAGCAAGAGTAAAACTCCAAAAGTGAGTAACAGAGAGAGTCCTCCTGACTTCCAGAATGACCTGCGATGATCCACCTCAAAAACAGCGTCCAGACCTGTGCCCATTGTCAAGAAAAGACGCA
>NZ_CALEMX010000460.1 GCF_937910335.1 uncultured Gimesia sp.
ATGCGAAATTGCGGCTGGATTTCCATGTTGTAAAAAGCCACAACTTTTGAAATTTGCTGCTGGTTTTATGATCCAGTTCAGATGCGAATGCGTTTAACCAAAGGGATTCGTAAGTAAAAAGGTCTGCGTTGTGCTTTGAAAGCAGTTGAGTTAACAAGCGACTACAGATAAGGGATTCGAAAATGACTGATGACTCTAAGAACAGCGAAGAACAGGAAATCAATCAGGGTTCCTCCAAAGATGAAACCCCATCCAGTATTTATTTGATTTCGTATCCCAAAATTGTGTTTCTCTATCCGACATTATTTGTTTCGCTGGTTGCTGCGATCTTTATGTCGATTGCCGGTGAATCTGCCCTGATCGGCGGCAATCGTGAGCACATGGCTGAAATCATGGCGTTACTTTTTCTGGGTGTCTTCGGACTCAATCTGACAGTGCTGGCTTTTGACTTTCCCCGTACGACATCATTGACTTTGCTCTTTCTGGGAGCTGCCTTGTTTATGGGTGCCTGGATGCTGATTCGATTTAACCCGGACATTGTGCCTCCCCTGACTAACTTTCTGAAGGGATTACGACCCTGGGCGAATTCACAAATGTATTGGCTCTTTTCCATAATACTGGGGCTGATTTTTGTAGGTGTAGCCATTAGTGTCCGCTTTGACTATTGGGAGGTCAAAGGAAATGAGTTGCTGCATCATCATGGTTTTTTGAGTGACCTGGAACGATTTGCCGCCCCTAACCTGAAAATTGATAAAGAGATCAGTGACATATTTGAATATATTCTGCTGCGGTCAGGCCGTCTGGTTTTGCATCCCCGGAATGAACCTCGGGCGATTGTTCTGGACAATGTGCCTTTCATTTCCAGGAAAGAAAAACAGATTACCCGTATGCTGGGAGCTCTCCAAGTTCAGGTTCGACAAGATAGTACTTAATAATTCAACGAATACTGAACCTGACGGCAAGTAGCTGTGTCGATTCTAATCTGAGAAATGGATTCTAAAAATAACGGTCGACATTAGATAGATGTCTGTTCAATAATGCGGCTGAGAGTGGTTTTGGTAAATTAACGGGTGGAGATTGGGGCGATGGGTAAAAAAGGAAAAAAGAGTGCTTCGAAAGAAGACCCCAACTCACGTACGGTTTGCCAAAATCGCAAAGCGCGACACAATTATGAAATTCTGGACACGCTGAATTGTGGAATCGTGCTGGTGGGCAGCGAAGTCAAAAGTATTCGTGCGAATAAGATCTCCATTGAAGAGGCATTTGCCCGGATGCAGAATGGCGAGGTGTGGTTATTTAATTGTGATATCGCCATGTACCCGCAAGCCAGCACAATGAACCACGCATCACGACGCCCTCGCAAGTTGTTGATGAAGAAAACAGAGATCAAGAAATTTGCTGAGCAGGGTGAAAAATCGAGTTTAACGCTGGTTCCCTTAAGCGTTTATTTTTCACGTGGGTTGGTGAAGGTGAAGCTGGGAATTGCCAAAGGCCGTCAACTGCATGATAAACGCGAGAAGCTCAAAAAAGATTCCGCACGCATGGATATCCAACGTGCGATGCGCGCCCGCAATAATTAAAGCCCTCTGAAAAATTCCAGAGGGCTTTAAAGGTCCCGCGTTTTCTGTTCTCTTTGTGCCCTTATTTTTGAGCCGCCTGCTTAGGCTTCATATAGAGCTTTAAATGAATCAGGTCTCCCTTTTTGGCAGCTGTTCCTGGTTCAGGTGCCTGTAAATAAACATGGAACGGGCGCTCTCCCGGTTTTGCAACTGCTTGTCCTTCGTGCAGCTTTGATTCAAATCCCATCTGTTGCAACATTTTTTGAGCCGTCTTGTAATCTCTACCAATCAGAGAGGGAACTTTGAAAGCCTTGTGTTGAACGGGCTTGACCGGTTGTTGTACCTGGTTCTCACCAGCGGCCGCGACGACTTTACCTTGCAGTTGATAATCATCCAAGTTAGGTGTAAAAGGTTTTTCACCTAACCAAATGCCAAGAAGTCCTCTTTTTTTGTTCGCTTCTACATCACTAAATGTGTAAACGGTTGACTGGTTACCTCCCGGGTGAATCAACTGTACTGCGCTGGGCAGATAGGTCTTGGGATTCAGCATAACTTTTGCTTCACTGTAATTCGCAGCATCTGCCCGGCGACGTGGCTTGACGGCAATTACAATACGTGTTGGTTCATCGATCAACAACTTTAGAAAGTAGCGTTTTTTAGCAACTTTGGCTGGCATACCAAACAGAAACGGCAGCGGTCCTTCCATAATATTGGCACCACGACGTTCCAGAGGAATGGGATAGACCTCATACGTTTTCTCTTGTTCATCGATCGAAAAGATTCGGTTGCCGTCACAAATCCAGCGTTCATTATCGCCTGGTTTTAGCTGGTAAGATATTCCTTTTGCATTTTTTTTCCTGCCCTGCGCACCTTTCGGAATTTCTGTCGGAGTGATATCGATACGCCCTTTGTCGGGCTGTTCATAATAGAACTTGCCTTCCGAATGTTTTTCTACCTGGAAGACGTCGTCATACCAGTAACGTGTATGTTTGCCTTGCAGTTTATTGATTTTTTTTGATTCTCGCTCCCAGTTTTTCAGTATCTCTTCCAACGCGGGCGGCAATTGCTGTACCTGTAGAACCGCATCCGCCGGGTTGGGGCGTTGTTTCCGCTGGTCCTGTGCTTGTGACTCATGATAGAACAGCAGGAGCGTTAATGCCGTACAGCAGGAGAAAAGGAGAACTCTTTGATGTAAAACAAGATTCGATTTCATTTATTATCCAAATCCTTCCCTGGATTGCCGGTCTGGCTGATTGATGAGGCAGAGAAATTGGCCCGTAGCCTGATATGATTTCGCAATCCGTGCTAATGAAGAAGATAGGTCATTTTAGTGAGGTGGGTGGTTGATGTTTGTTCTGATCTAGTTAATGACAACATTCAGGCAGAGTTTAGCAGGAATCAAAAAGCCTGACTATCCATGTTTGTCACTGTCAATTTTCGTCTTTTTACCAGGGGGCTTCCATTAATTGGACAATCTGGTTTGCCAGACTGTCTGTGGCAGTTTTTGTCGCTGTCGCCAGTGATTGTCCGACTTCCGGAGCAAATGAGGCTTGTGATACTAATCTGACAACGTCAGCCGTGATGGGTACCTGCTGTTGAGATAAGATTCTTCCGCTGCGCATATCTTCCCAGGTTACCTCAACTACAAACTTCAAGTTCAAATTTCGAGGATCCGTATTCTGTGTTGTCGCTAGTACATTTTTGTCAATTTGTTTAATGATTCCCGTGAGTTTTGTATCTGCTTCGACACCTTTCGCCAGGCGGAAAGGGGTTCGAGATTGTATTTTCTGTTGGACGGCTTCTGTTAACTGATATTCAAATCCACGACGAAATGTTTTGTTTTCAAAGATGGGTACATAAACGGTCTGCACATCGGGTTGATAAGAATTACCAACCGTATAACCGCAGCCTGACAAATTGATCGGCAGCAGAGACAACAGTAACAAATTGACCACAAAACGTTTCATGTGTTTTTTGAACAGAAAACTTTTTTTCTGCCACGAAATAACCGAATGTTAGAGTTTAAGTTTAGCCGGCTTTGCTTCTTCTTCCAGTGGAATTTTTCTAATGGGTTCATCTAAGTTATCCAGTCTCAAACGGGCCGGGGGTTCAAGCTCCGATTTTGTCGCGACTGGTAATTTTGGTGGAGTGCTGGAGGGAGAGGATCCTGCTTTTCCAAAAGCGGGCAAGCCGGGCAGTTCTGGAACGAATGATCTTTTCGGTTCCGGTTGCTGTTGCACATTCTGTTTCGGCGTTGCGTAGTTCGCCCAGAGGTGGCTGGTATTTTCCTCGCCTAATTCTGCGAGTAATTCTCGGGCCTGATTTGCAAACGTGGATGTAGGATGGTTCTCGATTAGCAGGTTACAATAAATGGCTGCCGACTTTGGTTTGCTGCGTCGCATCCAATATTGAACGGTTTCCCAGTCTCGTTTGGCTTTGGCCTGTTCAATTTTTTTCAGTTCTTCTTTGAGTCGCATTCGTTCTGATTCAGGAAAGAGTCGTATGGTGGTCTCTTTTAAGTTTCCCGCGTCGGAAAGGACGGTCGCATCATATTGAGGTCCCTGATAGGACATCAGCTTTACGTGGGTTCCGAGCATGAATGCATCTTTGAGGTGTGGGCTTTTGGGATATTCTTCACGGAGCAGTGTAAAAGTGCGGTCGGCGTCCATATAACGCCCGACTTTCAAGTAATGACTGGCCGTCAACATCAATGAATCATCGGCTAGTGGGCCGGTAGGATCATGGAGCCAGATGGATTTCAGTGCTTCTAGAGCCCTGTTCTCGGTATCGAAGACAGGACGTGAGCGGTCAAACAGATTTGGCAGAAGTGCCCAACGTGATTTGCGTTGCTTTCCATCACTGGGGATTTCAGGCTTTTCTGAGCCAGGTTGTTCCAGATTCACCTGCTGAATCTCGCTCCCTGTGACAATGGATGGTTCCTGGAGCCAGTAACGGGCGATGGAAAACAATCGTTTTGTAGTCTGGTCCAGATGCCGCGTGGAAGGGTAATCGACTAGCAACAGGTCGTAGCTGTCCTGTGCCCATGCATATTTTTTTTGCGCATATTGGCATTCGGCCACCATGAACTGGGCATCTTCTTTGATCGGATCATTTTTGTATTTTTTCACGATGGCTTTGAATTCCTTCTCAGCCACTTTGAATTCTTTGGCCTGGAATTTTTCGTTTGCCTGTTTGTATTCTGCGGCTCCCAGCGCGGGTTCAATGAAAGTGGAATTCTTCTTCTTTTTCCAGAGTGCCGTCTGCATCACGCGCTGCATGGGCCCTTGAATTCCATCGATCGAAGGTTTATCTACCGCACTTTTGGACCAGGGAGGTTTCAGTGCAGCAAATTCAGAGTTTTGGTCTCCGAACATTGCGCAACCTGAGATCAGCCCACAGACCGCTAGCGTAAAACAATAGCGAATTGTGTATGGCATGAATGAAAATATATTTTGTAAGTCATAAGTGGACATGGTCATCCCTGACTTCCACCTGGGGGGAATTGAAAAGTTTATAGTTTTAGGTAGGACGCCATTTTGGGGCGGCGTCCCAAGATATGAGACATGGTTGTGGACAGCAATTTTCGAATCTCTCGTTGTTGTTGTAGAGATAAGTTTAATCGCTGGGAAAGTATTGTTTTTTCGTTTGAAAGTTTTTGTAAGACCGCAATTGTGCCGCGGGAAATACGAACGTTTCCGTGTCGCTGCTGTTCACAATGTTGGCAATATAGTCCGCCGTTATTGACGTCGTAAAGATATGATTCCAGCTGCCCTAATTCCTGACTGCATCCGGCACAGTAATCGAACTGAGGTAGCTGACCGATTTCCTCTAATATGGTTAACTCAAATGTTATCAATGATTTCTGAAAATCATCATGTTCCTGCAAGTGTTGTAATACTGCATACGCCGCATCATATAGTTCTGGATGAGGATCATATTCCTCAATCAGCGCATCCAATAATTCGGCAATGTAGTAGCCCACATACAGGTTGGATAAATTTCCAGGATAAGGGCGAAAACGATTCACGAGCTGGGCTTCGGTCAATAGATCGAGCCCGCCGGAAGATTTTCGGATGAAGACTATCCGACATGTGGCCAGCAAGTCAATAGCAGCCTCGAACGAGCTTTTCAGTCTTTTTGCACCTTTTGCCAAAGACGCAGTTTTACCAAAGTCCCTGGTAAACCAGGTAATGACTTTGCTGGACTCACTGAAGTCAGCCAGTCTGATAATCAAGCCTTCGGTTTTTTCATTAGACATGGAAGTTGCCGGATCATATATGCTGCGTTCACGCGTTAAAGGGTTCAGAAGGGCATCTCTTGTACGACACCTGTCAAGTTGGTGCTGTGGGTGCTGCGTGATCTTCGACTGTTTGATTTTAGCCTGTATCCAGGTTTATGGTAGCGTCTCTAGAGCCTTTCAATACGAGTATAATAGTATGGATGATGCTCTAGTGAAATGGGACACGTTCTAGAAAGTTGTTCACAAATCTGGAAAGCGTACAGCTGGAAATCGAGACCAAGCGAATGAAATAAAAAAAGCCTGCGAAAATCATCGCAGGCTTTTTTTGCTGAAAGGCAAC
>NZ_CALEMX010000461.1 GCF_937910335.1 uncultured Gimesia sp.
CCGGTGACGGAAACGGCAACCGTCCAAACCGACCCGGTGACGGAAACGGCAACCGACCAAACCGACCCGGTGACGGAAACGGCAACCGTCCAAACCGACCCGGTGACGGAAACGGCAACCGTCCAAACCGACCCGGCGACGGAAATGGAAACCGACCCAATCGCCCGGGTAACGGAAACAGGCCGAATAGACCGAATCGGCCACGCCCACCAAGACCTCCACATTGGGACTTCCATAAACATCACCCCAATTACGCACGTTGGAATTGGAACCGTCCTTACCGTTGGGCCACATGGGCAGGTTTAGCCACCTTCTTCCCCTGGAGTACCGGTGGGCAGGAAATCTACTATAACTATGGCGACAACATTTACTATCAGGATGGCGAAGTCTATCAGGACGGTAATCCAATTGCTTCGACAGAAGAGTATGCAGAACAGGCGCAAGAGCTTGCAACCAGCGCACCGGAACCCACCGATGATACCGAATGGATGACGCTCGGCGTGTTTGCTGCTACTGCAAAAGATAGCGATTCAGGTGCCGACCCTGCATTCTACTTGCAACTGGCAGTCAGCAAAGATGGTATTATTGGTGGAACAGTTCACATGAGTGAAACCGATAAAACTTCGACGATTGAAGGCATGGTCGATCATAAATCGCAAAGAGCGGCCTGGACCATCACAGGTAAAAAATCGCCCATCATGGAGACAGGCATTGCCAACCTCACTAAAGATGAGGCAACAGCCTTATTGCACTTTGAAGATGGTACGACTCAACAATGGACTCTCATGCGGCTGGAAGAACCTGAGGAAGATCAGAAAAAAACATCCTCAAAGTGAAAAACATAAAGATCGACCGTTGTGTCGAATTCAATTGCGAACAAACTAATGGAATTCGACACTCGGTCATTTTTTAATCCATGCCAGTGAAATCGTTCAGGGCTACGTTTCACCTTGAATCGCCCGTCTGCATTTTACAAACTCTGATAGGCCAACCAGAATCATCACATCTGAAGAATAACAAAACATGATTTTTCAACTCAGAATCATATTGCTATGTCTGGTGATTGCATCTGTTTCAGAAACGAAGCCACTGCAATCTGTATTCGCCGAGATGCCGCCCAATGGCAACGCGGTGATCCGTCGCAAAGCAGGTCCTTCGGAAATCGTCATCACGACAACAAACCGTCTGGCAGGTGCGATTGATTCACTTACCTGGAATGGAAAAGAATTCATCGACAGCTATGATCATGGCCGACAACTGCAGTCCGCCGCCAGCTTCAACCTCGGCTCGACCGATCCCTTCTGGGCTGAACGTTATAACCCGACCGAAGCGGGCTCCCGATTAGATGGAGCCGGAAAAACCTCGTCCAGCAAACTCCTTTCCCTTCGAGCACAGGGAGCCGAACTGCAAACAACGTCCCGCATGGCATTCTGGCTGGCGCCCGGTCAGAAATCTTCCGGCAGACTGGCACTCAATAACAAGATCCTCTCAGATCATCTCATTACCAAAAAAGTTCGCATCGGATATAAAAAACTTGACAATGTCATTGAATACCAGGCTACCTTCACTGTTCCCAAAAACGAACAGCATAATTACGCCCAGTTCGAAGCCCTCACCGGTTACATGCCCGAAGAGTTCGAGAAATTCTGGACGTTTCGTCCAGCAAACGGCAAACTTGAGCCGCTAAGCGACGGTCCGGGCGAGCAGAAATTTCCCGTCGTCTTAAGCACAAACAATGGCCAATACGCAATGGGGATTTTTTCTCCAGATCAACCATCAAAGGGTTATGAACAGGCCGGCTATGGCCGCTTCCGCTTCAATGCAGCTAAAGTCGTCAAATGGAATTGTGCCTTTCGCGTTCGCAACAAACAGGAAATTAAACCAGGCAAATATTCCTTTCGCATGTTTGTCGCTGTTGGCACTCGAGAAGACGTCAGGCGAGCACTTGCCTCACTTGTCAAAGAAGAATAAAAAAACGTGAACTGAGGAAAGGGAACAATCTCCATTCAAAAAGTAATTTTGGCCGCTCCGCATGTCACCCGATTGCCAAACGCACTGTTTTCACCTGACCTGCATCATCAAAATAATATCTCAAGACCAGTCGCCACTGTTTCAGTAATTTAAGCGACATTCCTGGACACATTCGATTCAAGCGATTTGATCACCACCTCAGCAATGCGAATGTGTGCATTTCCGTCACAGTGCCAGTCATGACATACTTTTTCTCTGCGCTCTTGCTGAGCTTCAATGGAATCAACAAAAAAACGAGCGCAGCAATGTACAAGGTTCTCGCATCATTAAGAACTATTCAAAACTTATACCCGTGGCGCCGCCGCTAGGACTTCTTTAGACACACCCGACGCGTATTTCACGAAGTTCTCATTGAAGGCTGATGCCAGCTTGACCGCGGTTGCTTTGTAGGCACTCTGGTCGGCCCAGGAATGCTGAGGAACTAACATTTTATCATCCACATCCGGACACTTCGTGATGGTTGCTGTTCCAAAAATGGGATCGATCTCGGTCGGAGCGTCATTGAGCTTACCGGAATGAATGGCATCTATGATCGCCCGAGTGTGCTTCAGGCTGATACGACTACCAACACCATACGCACCGCCATTCCAACCCGTGTTAACCAGCCATACATTCGCATTGGTTTGCCTGATTTTCTCCGCTAATAAATCGGCATATTTCCCCGGATGCCAAACCAGAAATGGTCCACCAAAGCAGGGTGAAAATGTCGCTTCCGGCTCATTCACACCGACCTCCGTGCCGGCAACCTTCGCAGTATAGCCACTGATGAAATGATACATAGCCTGCTCAGGTGTCAGTTTACTGACTGGAGGCAATACACCAAAAGCATCACAAGTCAGGAATATCACATCGGTAGGATGATCAGCGACGCACGGAATTTTTGCGCTGCTGATGAACTCAATCGGATAAGCACCACGCGTATTTTGTGTTAAGCTGGTATCATTGAAGTCCACATGATGATGGGCTTCATCATAGACTACATTTTCCAGCACTGCCCCATAACGCAACGCTTGAAATATTTCCGGTTCATTTTCCCGCGAAAGATATATCGCCTTGGCATAGCAACCTCCCTCGATATTGAAAATGCCATTGTCGGTCCAGCAATGCTCATCGTCCCCAATCAGATACCGCTTATGGTCGGCTGAGAGCGTCGTCTTACCGGTTCCGGAAAGACCAAACAATACGGAGGAACGACCTGTTTCTCGATCTGCGGTCGCAGAACAGTGCATCGAGAGAACACCCAGCTTGGGCATCAGGTAGTTCATCACTGTGAAAATACCCTTTTTCATTTCTCCCGCGTATTCAGTTCCAAGAATTACAATCTCGCCGTCTTCGATACTTAAATCCACACTGGTTTTGGACGTCATGCCGGTCGTGAAACGATTCGCTGGAAATGTGCCTGCATTGTATATCACATAATCGGGTTTGCCGAAGTCTTTAAGTTGTTCCGGAGTAGGTCGAATTAACATGTTATGCATAAATAATGCGTGATAAGGCCGCGAACAGATCACGCGCACTTTTATCTGATGTTCAGGATCCCAGCCTGCGAAAGCATCAATCACATACAGATGCGGACAGATATTCAGATAATCGGTGGCCCGTTCACGGTTGCAGTAGAACGCATGCTGATCTAACGGATAATTCACATCGCCCCACCAGATATCATCAGCCGACTTTTTATGCTTGACGACCCGTTTGTCTTTGGGAGAACGGCCCGTCTTTTCACCCGAATAGGCTATCAAAGCACCCGTATCCGAAATTGAGGCACCCGGTTCGAAGCGAATTGCTTCTTCATATAACATCGAGGGATCGGGATTCCGCATCACCCATTCCACGTTGATGCCATGCTCCGAAAGATCAAACGACTCCATTACTTCACTCCATTCACTTTAATTATTTAGATAGAAAATATTTAGAATATTTTGATAGATTCTTACCCTTCGCTGCGAGACTGTAGAGAATTATCTTCAAAAACGAGGGCTGGCGTCAGTGTAATCTCTCGCGTGAGTTTCCCCAAGAGAGATTCGCACCTTTGTGTCCTATTTCATCAAAGCATCAGGAACCTGAAGACAATCGTTTCAGTTCAGGCTGCATACGCCGCATGGCCTCTTCAAAGTTGACGCTGGGTTGATAGCCAAAATCATGACGGGCACGGCTGATATCATAATAATGTGAACTACTGAGTTGCGATGCCAGAAATTGAGTCATCGGCGGCTCACCCGCAAGAGGCAGTACTCGATAAATAAATTCCATTACAGCCCCAACTCGTCTCGCAGCTTTTACAGAAATCTGCTTTCGGACTGGCGACAATCCAGCCGTCGTCAACAGTTGATTGATCCACTCCCACAACAGAACAGGATCAGGCTCATTGATAAAATAGGCCTGCCCTCCCACTGGAGAATCATAAAACAAGCGGGATGCAACCTGTAAATGCGCTGCAGCCGTATTCTCGACATAACTCATCGATACCAGATTGGTCCCGTCACCCACCTGTCGCAAGCGACCCGATTTTGCACGTTGGATTAATCTGGGAATCAAATGATTGTCACGAGGCCCCCAGATTAAATGAGGTCGTAATGCAACCGTTGCGAATCCGTTTGTACCATTGGCAGCCAAAACTGCTTTTTCTGCCAGCATTTTTGTATGCGGATAGTGGCAAAGATAGTGATCGCTATAC
>NZ_CALEMX010000462.1 GCF_937910335.1 uncultured Gimesia sp.
AGTGGGGCCAATTTGCACAGAGCCAATTTGCGGGAAGCAGATTTGAACCTTGCTCAATCACACAATACTCTTTGGGTCGAATTAGATTTATCAAGAGTCGTGGGTTTGAATTCTATCGTGCATGGAGGGCCTAGTACCATTGGGGTAGACACTCTCATGCTTTCCAACGGAAAGATCCCTCAGGAGTTTCTTCGAGGCTGCGGTCTACCCGATGATGTGAATGCGTATGTTCCCACCTATTTTGCAAATACATCAATCAATTTCTTTTCCTGCTATATCTGTTTCAGTCCTGAAGACAAAACATTCGCCCAACGATTACATGATGCATTACAAGCCCGGGGAATTCGTTGCTGGATGGATGAAAGGCCGCTGCTGCCTGCGCATGGGATACACGTGGATCGGAAGATTAAGATTTGGGATAAAGTCTTGTTATGTGCTTCAAAACATTCTTTAACCAGTCATTGGGTGAATCAGGAAATCGCGAAAACGTTTTCCATGGAAGTAGAGCAACTCAAAAAAGATACGATCGTAGTTCGTTCATTGATGCCACTTAACCTGGACGAGCATCTCTTCGACAGCTGGGAGCATCCTGATAAAAACACGATCTGTGATCGACTGGCCGCTGACTTCAGAGAGTGGGAAACAAACGACACCGCGTTTAAGCAGCAAGTGGAAGAGTTGGTCAAAGCGCTGCCGTCAAATAAGACTGCGAGAAACTGAGCCGATGCCGTGCCTCTCAGAGAATTAAATCGGGATCAGGAAAATAATTCGGGGCGGGCGTGGCGTTGCATGAGCATGCCACCGGTGAGGTTCTGGACATTTTTGAAGCCGGACTGTTTTAAGATGCGCGCTGCGACGTAGGCGCGGAGTCCAGTATGACAGACGGTGACAATCGGTAGCGTCGGATCTAATTCGTGCAGACGTTGACGAAGTTCGTCGACGGGAATGTGCGTCATTTCGGGGAAGCGGAATGTCTCGACCTCTTTTAAGGACCGCACGTCTACAATCTGAAATTCGGAGAGGTCGGCATCGACTTCGACAATCGACGCGAGACTATCCAGATCGTTGCCAGCTACAAAAGCCGCCATGTGAACTGGATCTTTTGCGGAGCCGAACGGAGGTGCATAAGCGAGATCAAGGCCAGCCAGATCGCGAATAGTCCCTCGAAATTTTAAGGTAGTCGCAATGACATCGATGCGTTTATCGACGCCTTCTCTGCCGACGGCTTGCGCGCCCAATACCTGCTCGGTTTCCGGGTCGTAGGTCAACTTTAAAAAGAGAGATTCTGCACCGGGGAAATAGCCGGCATGGTGCTTGGGTACCACAATCACCGAACGACTGGTGCGTTTTGCTTTCTCGGCGAATTTTTTACTGAGTCCGGTCATCGCAACCGTCAATCCGAAGATGCGAACAATGGCAGTGCCAACCGGTGAGACCATTGGATCGGCGTTGGAGGTGACCGCGTGCTGTCCTGCAATTCGACCGGCACGATTCGCGGGGCCGGCCAGAGGAATTCGCAAGGGATGATTCAAAACGCCGTGCCTGTATTCGACTGCGTCTCCTACGGCATACACATCGGGATGTGATGTCTGCATATATTCGTTGACGGCGATACCACCAAAATTGCCGATCTCAATACCGGCGTCTTTCGCCAGCGCGATCGCAGGAGCCACGCCGATTCCCAGAATTACGAGATCTGCATTGATCGATGTCCCGTTTCCCAGTTCGACGCCAACCGCTGAGGTATCTTCTACTGTGATTTTCTCGAGAGCCGTCCCGAGGTGTACGTTGACACCATGCGATGTGAGTTCATCCTGAATCAGGTGAGCCATTTCCGGATCGAGTGGCGGCAATACCTGTTGCTGAAGTTCCACGAGTTCCGTGCTGATGTTCAAGCGATGCAGTTGCTCGACCATTTCCAGACCGATAAAACCCGCGCCCACGACTACCGCACTCTTACATTGGTTCTGTTTGATATAATTTTTGATTGTATCGGCGTCATTTAGATTACGCAGTGTAAAAACATTCTCTGCATCGATACCCGGCAGTGGAGGCACAATCGGAGCAGCTCCCGGTGAGAGGATCAGAAGATCCCAGGATTCTTCGAAAGTTTCGCCTGTCACCCGATTCAGTACTGCGACCGTTTTTCGATCCAGGTTTATCGATTGCACCAGATGTTTCGTGCGGACATCGATGTTGAAGCGTTGTTTGAACAGTTCCGGTGTGGCGACGAGCAGCTTCTCGCGCTCGATAATTTCTTCGCCGATATAATAGGGCAAGCCACAATTGGCAAACGAAACATATTCATCCTTTTCAAACAGAATAATTTCTGCCGCTTCATTACAGCGTCGGGCACGCGCTGCGGCACTCGCACCGCCGGCTACTCCGCCGACGATGATCAATTTGACTGGTACTGTCTCCGCCATGTTGCACCTTTTAGTCTGTCACTGAAATTCCTTACGGTCTGACTCAGCGAAATTATAAGCGCAGGCAGTTCTTACAACTACTGACAGGCATTGACAATTGGGATGATCGTGTTAAGTAACCACGTCTCATAAATCAATTCAGGTAAATCAACTCAAGGTTCGGCGATAAAGCTCATATGTAATTCTGAGTGTCTTCGATGCAATTTGTCCCATTCTTCGCATGTCATCTGTCCAAAAACAGGACTGAAGGCCCGCTGAGGTTCTGCTTCGAGACGCTGAATCGATTTTGTTAAATGCTCTAATGCTTCCCGATCAGCGAGCGGATCGGGCGCTAATGCCTGTTTAGAGGCTCCCTTCAATTTGAAACCGGGAGACATGCCGTTTTTGAAGATGCGTGGCTTAAAGAAATATTGTCCCATAATGCGAATAGGCCAGGGAAAAGTGAATGCAAAGCCATCCAGCGAACTATCCATGGTTCGGGCCAGATGTTCGAAGATTTGCCCTTTCGTCCAACCACCGGTCGTTGGTGCTTCCGCTTCCGTCAGCCGCCTGGCATCCTCAACCACTTCCTGTAGCGACGCGTAAGACAAAGTTCTTCTGTTAGCAGTTTTCGTCGACATAAAACAATCCCAAATTCTTTCCAGGCTGGTAAAACTTTAGCGAAAGGACATTGGTCTATTCTTGAAACACACATCAATAAAAACAAGTCCGAACTTTTGAAATTTTATGTTACTTTGACCCAATTGCTACCAGATCGAGACAAGTGGGTCACATCGCCTTGAAAGTAATATGCGTGAACGGGTTGATTAACCGTAGGGTTGATCAATTCAACCAGTTCGCGCGAAAACCAGTTTTCGGCCACACCTTCAATTTGATCAAGAAGTGCCACACCTTTTTTGTCTACACTCCAGAGTTCTCCCTGAATACTAACGCCATCTTCGATATCAACGACGAGCCCGGGATATTCGCCGCAATCGTACATCAGGTAGTTTGGACGGGTGACGGCTTTCGCAAGAAAGTTCTGTCCTGTCAGATGATGTGCACGGCAAAAGCCTCGTTTTAATGTCCCATAGACAAAAATCAGCGTTCCGGTTTCTGAACTCATCGATTTTTTTTTACTCATCGCGGGCGGCTGCCCTCAGTAGTTGTCTGGTTTTCTCAGACAGTTGGTTCCAGTGAATGTCCATCAGCGCTCCCTGCAAGGCATAGAGCAAATTCAGGCTGCATCGCGGCTGCTGCTGTTTTACCAGCAGGTAGGCGGCGATGGCACCGGTCTGTTTGAGATCTGCCAGGGTTCGAATTCCGACCTGTTCCAGCCAGTGAGCGCTTTTCGGACCCAGATTCCGTAATTTTTCAATGGGCAACGAATCTTGTAAAGGATCAGTGACCACTACTTTTCCTTAATTGAAAGATTTGCAGGAGTCAACACACTTCGCATCGAAGGGTCGATCCCTTAAAATTTGTCCTGAGGTTGTTTTTCACTCGTTGATATTTTGATTGTACACGATTACTTCCCTGAAAGTCCGCCATGGAATGGTTTGCCTTTCTGATTTATTTTCTGATCGCGGCGCTTTGCACGCTGGTGGTGTGGTTCACGATCAAAGTGGGATTTCGTGTTTCTACACTTTCGGAGCCGGTTTTAACTGACCCAATGGAGTTGAACGCCTCTCAGGCTGGTCTCGCTGATCAGACACGACGCCTGTACTGGAATTTCGCGGCGACGTTGATTGTAGTTCCGACGCTATTACTGGTGCTGGGAATAGCCGTGCAAACGGCACCCCTCAAACAGCCGATTACTGGTACTCTGGCGATCGCGCTGGTTTTGATTTGGTGTATGTCATTCTGGTCGGGCATGTTGTCGTTTCCCAGCCGTGTTCCTGCTGATCATCCCTCGCAGCGTCCCGATGAATCAGAGCTTGCTAAGACAGAGCTCGAATTAACTCAGCGATCCACTGTGACGAAGGAGACGCCATGATCTTCTACATGGCTCTGCTTTGCCTGTTGCCCATGCTGCTATTTTTTTCACTTATCCTGGCAGAAACAGCATATCCTGCAGTCGATACGCGCATCAAAGCACGTCTGTTCGGTTCTCTGCGTCGCATTGCGCATGCACAAAAGCAGATTCCCGAAAGACCAGAACGCTGCCTGCTCTTTTTCTCGCTGATGTGCTGCATACTTGCAATCGGTATCATGCCTCTATTGGCAACTGAGCTTTCACCATCCCTTTCCAACTTAATTGAAACGCCTGCGCTGGTAACGAGTCAATTTGCGCCGCTGATCTTTCTGGGACTGCTCACAATACTACAGGTCGCCGGTGAAGTCAGTCTGGCGCTGACTGAGCAACGACGAAATTCGTCTGCGTCGATTTTTCTCAACAGTTATTTCTGGCTACCTCTATTACTGGCATGGTCAGCATTGACCGCTTATCTGCCCGTTGATTCCCCTCATATTGCAAAAGATACTGGTTCCTCAATGTGGCTGGGTGCGTTACAGCCTTTGGGGTATGTGGCGTTCATCCTTGCATTGATAGGCCCGTATCTGCTCATCAATGCAAGTCGCTTGAACAAGGTGAACCCGGTCCAGAACTGGATTCGTGAATTGCGGTTGCTGATCAGCCTGTTGATAATTATCGTACTTCTCAGTGGACACACCTGCTTTTCACCAGTCGAAATGGAGAGTAAAACTGCTGGAATTTTGCGAGGCATCATTCAAGTGATACTGTTGCCGGTTTCGGTTGGTATTATTTTTCGGCTGAAAGCATTTTTTCGGCGACGCAGCGACCTTGATCCAGAACGACTTTGGAAGCTGATCATGTGGTTGTCTTTGATCGCGCTAACTGCTTCGTTTATTGCGTTTCACGTTTTAGGAATGTCAGACTATTTGATGCATGTTTTACTCAATTTTAGCTTACTGGCAATCTGGACCGGATTTATCGCACCAAAAGGAAATCTCAAACAGAAAAATCCATTTCCGAAATAATTTTTTCACTTTACTTATGAAATCATACGTTTGATGAATGACCTTTTATTTTATCTGCCGAGCACTGCCGATAACCTGCTGTTTTTAACACTGGCAGTGCTGGTACTGCTGATGATTACTGGCATTTACGGTTATTTGAGTACACAGTTGAAGCCGGGCGGCGGTACACGGCCGAAACTTCAATGGGGCTGGCCAGTGTTATCTCTGATTGCATTACTGGCCCTGTTTTACTGGTTTGGACAACCACTGTCTAAGAACTCTGTCGGCGATCTCCGGGAACTTAAGATTCTAATCAGTCCGTTTCTGACCGGTTTCATCGTGATCGGTGCCGGAGCGGCGGCGGTTCTGTCTTCCAATTTGCGGTGGGCATTAGCGGCGGCAACGGTTTCTTTTCTGACGAGCGGACTTCTATTTCTTCAAGCCGAGGTACTTCCGCTGGTTTTGTTGTGCTGGCTGATTTTAGGCGGCTCAGTGCTACTATTTCTGTATCAGGGTATTTCCGAGAACGGTTTACACGTTAATAACAAGAATTCACAAGAGCCGTTTCGTGAACCGTTTCTTTCCTGTCTGGCCTGTGGCTTTCTACTTTGTGGTTGTCTTTGGGTGGTACATCGAGAGTGGAGTTCGAAATTGACAGAGACAACAACAATTAAAGAAGTAGCTGTTTTTGAAGGATTATCGCTGGTTCGACAGTTTTTAAATGAACATTGGCCGACCTTCATTTTGCTAATGGTGTTTGTCGCGGTTTCATTTGTGGGAATTTCCCGTTTGATCGTCGATCAGAAAAAGGAGCATTAATATGCTACTGTCTTCTGCACCTCTGTTACATAATAATCTGCTGATTGCCGTCACACTGATCGTGCTCGGTTTTCTCGGGATGCTATTGCAACGGAATGCGCTGGCAATGGTTTTCTCGTTACTGCTCTGGTTACAGGGCGCAGGTCTCGTTTTTTTCTCCTACAGTCAAAACCAGGGTTCGCGCGAAACTCAGCTCTACTTCCTGATCATATTGTTGATCGTGATGACATTGCTGATCACGATGGCGGCGTTGATTTTTCAAAGACACAGGACTACAGAGAAACCGGAATCCAGCGCGCAGCAAAGTGATCCATTGACTCGGGAAGGATCTCACCCGAGTGGATAAAACGATCACGCTATTACTTCAACTGAGCTTGATCATTCCATTTGCAATGGTGATTGTCGCTGCGCTGGTGGAATTTCGCATTTTAAAAGGCAACGTCCGCTGGCCTGTATTCATCGGCGTGTTTCTGACCTCTGCGACGGCACTTGGTTCCCTGTTTTTTTTCAGCTCGACTATTCAGAGTCAATCATATTCTCAAACTTTGATCCGTTGGCTTTCACTTTCGCGTGTTCCTGAGTCAAATTTGCAAATTGGAGTGCTGTTTGACCCACTCAGTCTTTCGTTTTATCTGCTAATTTCGGTGGCATCACTGTTTTATGTATTATTGGACTATTTCGTTGCCAGAACTCCCGCTTCCCGGTCAGATAATACATATTCCCCGTTGCTGTTTTTACTCTGTTTCTTCGCAACGATGGGCATTGTGCTTTCGACAAATTTCCTGCAATTACTCCTGTTCTGGTTTATGCTGTCGATGAGCATGAATCTGTTACATGAAGTCAATCTTGACTCTGACACTCCACCAGAAAAACAATATAGACACTGGTGGGGCTGGAATGCGTTTTCGGATGGGATGCTGTTGCTGGCAATTTTTTTAATCGGCACCAACTTTGAATCATTCGATTTTCTCTCTTGCTTTTCCCCTGATGCCATTCGAGAGGTCCAGGCAAAAAACACGACTGCGCTGCCGGGTATCGGAGCGGCCCTCTTTTTTGCCGCGTTACCACGACTGGGATTATTCCCTGCTTCGATGCTCATTATTGGCAATCAAAGTCCGTGGCGCACCAGCTCGCTGGCCGTGTTGAATTTGCTGGCGATTCCAGCAGGTCTTTTTTTATTGCTCCGTTTTGCCCCCTTTTTTCTGTCGATTCCCTCTCACCAGAGACTGCTCTTTCAACTGGGAACTGTCTCTGCATTGCTGACTGTTTTTTCAGCGGTCACTCTCGCGCGCGGCTTACACACTGATCGCTTTCTATGCTGGTTTTCTGCCACGATGGCAGGCGTAGCTACTGCGATGCTGGGCATGAATGCAAGCCATACGTTGCATCTGATTTTGTCAATGATTCTACTGCAAAACTGCGTAATTGCGGTTTTGATTCCACTCCGTATTCGACTGCAGAGCGGCTCCCTGCCTGCGCAGTCTCTTGCTTCCATCAAAATCTGTATTCTACTGCTGATGATTTCCATACTGGTCAGCCTGGGCAATTTGCTGAATCCTTTGATCACCGCCAGAGCTGCGGCAACTGACTTTCGTAGTGAGTTACTGGTCTGGCTCATACCGTTGATCGTTGCGGGATACGTTTTTGGAGCAGCGCGATTTTATTTATCTCTGTTTGACCGATTCGAGTCTGCGACTCCTCCTCAGCATTTTTCTGTGCTGCCTTTGTGGGCAATCACTATTTTCGTCAGTTTAGTGAGTGCTTCGCTTTACATACCAGTGCCGTTCATTCAGCAACTCTGGCCTGGATTGATGACAGATTTGCATGAAAACCCCTTTGATCGGGACTGGTTCTTTTGCAACTTGTATTGTTTGACGATCCTCGTAGCACTGATCCTGGCCTGGATGACCTCGCGTGAAAATAATCCCGACAAACCGACAGAGCAAACGCGGTCTGCACTGATCCAACTGGGACAGTCCCACTATTATGCATTAACCATTCTCAAGCGAACTCTGATTGGTCCACTGCATTTATTTGCGAAAATCGTCTCGCTGCTTGATGAATGGCTACTCATTCGGTTCAGTCGCGCTTCGCTGGAAAAAACTCCCGAATACTGGGGGAATCTGTTAAGACAGATGCAAAATGGTCAGATTACGTTTCAGTCTCTGGTTTTGCTGTTTACGCTTTCCATATTGATTTTTGTACTGATGGTATTGCAGGTTTAAACCCTGTTTCTATTTCTAACGACGCTTGCTGCTGAATCGTTTTTTACTTCAGAGTCAATTATGAACTCATTTCTGAATACCATTATCTCGCTATCGCCCGTGTTACTGGTTGTGATGCCGGTAGTGGGAGCCTGTATTGGATGGGGCGTTTCGAGAGGGGGACTGGAATTCAATCGCTGGACCGCATTTTCCAATACCTTGGTCTCCTGTTTGATCCTGGTTGCGGTAATGCTTGCTCCCTCGCTGTCGAGTGGAAGTGGAGAAAGCGAGGAGCGAACAACCCGCTTGATTTCTGTAAGTTTAAAACTGCCCAGTACAACGGACCCCGATACCAATACCGAAGCTGATTCCGAATTAACACATCCACGCGCTATTCAATGGGCTCTTGATACCACCTCGGTTTGGTTTCTACTGCTGCCCACCTGTCTGTGGCCTGTTTTAATTCTGTTTTCCAGCCGCATCGCCACTACATCTCGTTTGTTTTATTTTCTACTGCTGCTGTTGCAGGCATTAATAGCAGGACTGTTCGTTTCACATGATCTGATCAGTTTTGTTACGTTTTTGCTGCTGACTACGTTTTGCATACTCTGCCTGATTCGCATTGAAAGTGGTGCCCGTTCGCAGATGGTATTTGAAAGCACGATGTACCTGCAGTTTCTCGGTGATGCCTTGATCATCGGCGGGCTGCTGTTGGCCGCTGTTGCTTATTCCTGGATGCAGAGTCTGCTGCTGGAAGCACCGCAGGCAGTCTCATTTCAGTTCCATGATCTGTTACAGGGTACCGCTAGCGACATCATGCGTTATTCACTCGCGGCAACCTATTGGGGCACCGTTTCTCATTGGATTTTTCTGCTGCTACTTGCCGGCTTTGCTATCAAAGGGGCTCTGTTTCCCATGCATTATGGGTTCACGCAATGGTTGACGATCACATCTCCCCATCACATTTCAAGGCCTGATTTGGTTGGCTGGTATCTGCTCTTGCTGGCATTACTCACAAAAATCAGTATCTACGGTATGATTCGATTCATGATTCCCCTCAATTCTGAAGTTGGCTCCAGCCTGTATTCATTGCTGGCTTTCTGGGGAATGAGTGGTTTTCTGTTGTCGTCACTGCTTGCCAGCCTGCGTAAAGATCTATTACAGATTGTTGTCTGGTTTCTGATCGGACAGACCTCTTTGACATTGACCGTTCTGTTTGGCGCAGAACCAGCAATGGTTCCAAATTTCATATTATTAAACGTGGTTCAGGGACTCGCCTGCTGTCTTATGATACTCATCGTGCCTTTCATCACTTCAGAGCCTGGCAACCGCTCAGTCAAACCGCTCCTCTGGATTAGCGTTCTGTCGGTACTGACACTCATCGGCGTTCCGGGTCTGGGGGGATTCACAGCGCAATTGACATTCCTCTGGAGTCTGGCAAACCAGAGTATGCTACTCGCAACGTGTTATTTGACAGGCACACTGCTGTTTAATCTCGCGCTGATCCGCACACTCTGGAAGCTTGTAAACAAAGATCGCAGAGACTTCATTTCCGTTGATCGCAAAACGGGCAGTCTACCGAACGAAAACGTGGGACTTGTCTGGCTCTCGCTCAGTCCTGCCGTACTGCTGATACTTGTGATCGGCGTTTCCCCAGCCACGCTGCTGGAAAAGACGTTATTTCCCCTCAACGAAATGAAAGCTCACTCTGCCGAAATTCCCTCCGAAGAAAACTGATTAATTATCGGATGCTTCGAAGAGGGCTGCTTTCTGCGGACCTTCCTCCGGATAGAATTCATAATGCGAACCGGCGGCCAGTGTATTTACCTGCATGCGATTATTTACCTTACGCCTATACGTAAGTGGTGTCGCTGCATCGAAAGCATGAGAAGCTCCCGGTTTCAACTTATAGGGACCACCCCAATCGCTGTAAGGGCTTTTCAGTTCGTATTCCAGTTCTACCTTGGTTTTATTAGTAATCTTGAGTTCCGGTACAGAAAATGTAGCCAGCAATTGCGGGGAAGACCAGTTGACCTGCTTCACCCGATAGCGACCGAAACCGAGTTCGATGTCAGGAATCTCTGCGACTGAAGCGGGACCCTGTTTCGTCCAGCCATCCCAGGCAGCCTGTACCAGATCCTGAAATTTTTTCTGATCGATCTGGGAATTCTTTGGTTTGTATCCCGGCGCAAATCGAGCGCTCCCACCTAAACGAGAACTTCCTTCCCAATTCAGACGCAGAGCACGTTTAGAATAACTGCGTTCGATAATTTGAGGCTCGACATTCTGATTCACCGAGAGCGAAAATTCTGCATAGGGAATCCATTCTTTATCAGTGGCTGATTTTTTGATTGCCATAGAAATCGCGGCTTGTGGTACGACAAACCGGAAGGGATTGCTGCCGGATTTTTTTGGTTTACCTGCATCGTCTACTTGAATGGGCTTGGTTAAAACGAGTTCGGACCAGATTTTGAGATCAGCGCCATACTGTTTCAAGTCAGGAAATGCCTGCTGTAATGATTTCGGATCTGCCAATGCGTCGAAAGAATGTCCGGGAATATCCAGGACGGGAATTCGGGCGATATCCGCCTTAACCAGCATGTTGGTTAAGGGTTTCAGCATGCCGGGAGCAACACCAATCTGCAATTCCGTCACTTTAGGAATTTCTTCTACTGATCGCCCGACTGTCGATAGACGCTTCACCTCTGCTATAGGTTTGGTGGAGTCCAACGCAGCGACTGTAAGACCAAAGCTCAATGAAATTCCTTTTTTGTCAGTTAATACCTGGCTGGGTGTCAGTCTCATCCGCGGATGATAAACGGGTAAAGGCCAAATGGCATCGACAACCTGACTGGCTTCGTCAAAGTTCAACTGTTTTTCCAACTCAACTACGAGTCCCGGGACGATCGCCTTCACTTCGTCTTCAATACGCCCTTTGCTGCCATAAATTCCATCGACCAGTCCACTGGAAACTTTTTCCGAGGTCATGCCGAGACCTCGCGTGGAAACGCCATAGGGCCCTGAGACATTCCAATTATCGTGTGGAATATTAAAACGTGAGCGTAACAACTTCAATTGGATCCGATTGTCTTTGATAAAAGGTTTCACATCAAAACTTAACCAGACGGGCCGCTGATAGCCAACACTTACGGAAATCGGGCCCGCCACTGCCGAATGTCGATTACCAGAGACATAGGTTGTGTCAATCGTGAGATTCACTTTTTGAATACCAAGTTGAATATTGAGCGTTCCAGCAGCGTAAGCCTGAATCGCAGCCCGGGCTAATTCTCCCTGATAGGAAATCCCGGAAAATTGAATGGAGAAGCTTCGCCCCTGAGTCACGGTAGAATCATAAATATCATTGATATTACCAACCAACATATCTTTGGGAACCATACTGGGAACGGCGTCAGCCAATGACTGTAAGAATTGATTTCCTAACCGTACCGATACGGCATCATCAATGATCAATTCCGGCACGAACGGAGTTTCCGCATCAGCTTCCGTTGGTGCTTTCTGATCTGGTTTGACTAGTAGTGGCGCAGAAGAATCAATCCTGCGCGACGGATTCTGCATCCAATCGAATAACGGTTTTGTATAAGCGACTTTCCAGACATCGTGGGCAGCATCCGGAACTAACGTATAACGCGGATTGCCTCCGGCCTGCTTTACGGCATCAACGATCTGCTTTGATTCCGCTGGAAGTACTGCGCGATCTTTTGCACCATGAAAGGCCCAGATGGGAACCTGTTTCAAATTGGCAGCCAGTTCCGATTTTCCTCCACCTGACAGGGGAGCAACAGCCGACCAGCGTTTCGGAAACGCGGCCGCCAGACTCCAGGCGCCATAACCGCCCATTGACCAACCGGTCAATATTTGCTGCGTAGCATCGAGTGAATAATCTTTGATCACGGTATCTAAAATCTGAAGTGCCCGTTTACTGTCACCCGTTTCTGCCAACCAACCTCCCCGCAACAGTTCTTTCATATTCTCTGCCTGGGGGAAAACAACGACGAATGGGAAATCACTCGCCTGCTGTTTCACAATCGGCCCTAAGCCAACTAACGTCTGTTTCAAGCCATCACTGCCTCGCTCACCGGCACCATGCAGAAATAGAATCACCGGATATTTTTTTTCGGGCGTATAGCTTTTGGGAATAAATACGACGTAGCGATGTTCGCCAGTCGCATCTTTATAAACGGCATTGACAAAGCCTGTTTTGATGGGCTTCGTTTGTGCCTGCAGCGAAGTCACTGCACTCAATAAAGTGATTGAAATTAATAGAGAACACCGGAAGGCAAACGTAAATAGAATTCGTTTGGCTTGCATGGGTACAATCCGTTTCCAGATTCAGCAGAATCATTTTGAAGGTTGGCTCAATCCATGATCGAGAGAAATCAGTCTCACTTGTTTATGAGTCGACTGACTGGCATTCATTTCCTCGATTTTTGTACTATGAAGGCGAGCTGTCAACGGAACATGGGTTTCCCGTGAAGATAAAAGAAGATAGTTGAACTCGACACTTGGTATCAATCCTCGCAAAAACGGCAAAAACCTGGTGGATTTGACCGTCCACTACTCGTTACTACTGAAACACGAAACATTCGTGAAGATTTTTCGACGGGGCCAAGTCAGAAAAAGATCGAGAGGATACTTTGAATATGAAACAGCTTACGTTCTGCTGTATTGCCACTTTCTGTAGTTCTATCACCGTGTTTGGGTTTCCCCCTGCCGGTTTTTCTCCTGCCGGGAGTGGGTCACAAGCCACTAACAAAGTGCAGATTGTTACCAAAGGTCAATATCGATTCATCTATTCGAATGGAATTCCCGACCATCAGGTGGGTCGTTTTCCAAATCGCAATAACCCGAATACAATCCGACCGCAACGATATGAATTGCGTATTCCCGCGAATCCCAAAGTAGCGAGGAATATCACACCTGTCCGGCATTCCGCATTTGGAGTGGCAACGAACGGGGTATTATTCGATCCGGGAACT
>NZ_CALEMX010000463.1 GCF_937910335.1 uncultured Gimesia sp.
TAGCTATCCCCCCGCATTCCCGAAGCAGTTGCAAACACAGTACCCCTGGAATCTGCCGATTGCGTTTCGTTCAGGCACTCTGGTCGTGCATCGTGCGCCCGGTAAAGCAGCCGCAACGAAGCCACATCCAAAACCAGAATCCCCAGAGTAAGTCACATAAAACATTCTCTCTCTATGACTTACAAATTATTCTCACCGCCGTTTCTTACAAGATCTCAACCCCGGATCTTCTTCATAAAACTCACGATTGTCGGGTGACAGAGCCATAATCAGGCTGTTATGATGAGAAATCAGCCTTTAATTAGTTTCCTTTAGTTTTAGTGATCAAGAAGAATTCCACCATGCTCAACAGAGGTTTTCTGAAGCACACGTTTTGTCTATTTGCGTTTTTCAGTTTCTGTGGACTGACTTGTTTCTCGCTGTCAGGTCAGGAAAAACAGTCTAAAAAGCAGGCCGCTACACCCGCCGACCAACCATTAATCGTATTCATGATTGGCGAAGAAGGTTACAAAACAGCAGAAAGCTTACCCGCTTTTGCCAAAGCGCATTTGCAGCCTTTGGGATTCCGTACACAGTTTATCTACCCCGATCAGAAAGATCCCAATTCCTTTCCCGGCTTGGATCTCATCAAACAAGCCGACCTCCTGTTTCTAAGCGTTCGCCGAAAAACATTGCCGGCCGCGCAGATGAAACTGATTCGAGAGTACCTCGATTCCGGTAAACCTTTGATGGCATTGCGAACTACGAGCCACGGGTTCTCACTCAGTAAAGGTCAGCCGGCTGACGGTTATCTTGAGTGGAAAGATTTCGATAAAGAAGTTCTAGGCGCCGAATATGCAGGCGACTTCAACAATAAAACTCCCACCGACGTCACCACACAATTGCGGGCCGAACAGGATCCGATCATGGCGACCGTTCGCAATAAATATTTCCGCAGCAAAGGTTCCATGTATAAAAGTATCAATCTGAAACGTTCCACTAAAATCTTACTGCGAGGCTTGGCCCGCGTTGACGGACAACCGGTACAGATGCCAGTAGCCTGGACGAATACCTATAAAAAATCACGCGTTTTCTACACATCACTAGGACACCTCGGCGATTTCAAAAGTATCACCTTTACTCACACATTGGTCAACGCCGTCTACTGGTGCCTGAAACAAACTCCACCTCAAGTCGACGTCGCCGGTAAAATGACACGCGATCGATTCAAAAAAGATATCGCCGCCAATGCCGAAGTCGATAAAGTCATGAAATCGTTCAAAGGCCGCGGGGAAGTCGGCGATGAATCTGACCCTACCCCGCCCGAAGAAGCAGTCAAACTGTTTCAGGTGCATCAAGATTTCGAGATGGAAAGTATCGCGTCTGAGCCAGAAGTCATGCAGCCACTCTATATGAGTTTTGATCATCGCGGTCGGATGTGGGTCGTGCAATATCTGCAATACCCGTTTCCCGCTGGCTTAAAGGTCATCAAGTATGATCAGTATTTACGAGCCGTCTTCGATAAAGTTCCACCGCCGCCACCAAACCACTTCAAAGGGGCCGACAAAATTTCGGTACTCGAAGATACCAACGGCGATGGTTCATTCGATAAAGTCAAAGATGTCATTACCGGCCTGAATATTGTCTCCGCCGTCACCGTAGGCAAGGGAGGCATCTGGGTCTTGAATCCACCCTATCTCCTGTTTTATCCCGATGCCAATGGCGATGACATTCCCGACGCCGATCCCGAAGTGCATCTTTCCGGTTTCGGACTGGAAGACACACACTCGGTTGCCAACAGTATCAAATGGGGCCCCGATGGTTGGCTCTATGGCGCAAATGGTAGTACGACCACGGGCACCGTCAGTTCTGAAGTCACCAAAGCCTTGCACTTCAAAGGGCAAAACATCTGGCGTTATCATCCCGAGAGTAAAATCTTCGAAATCTATGCAGAAGGGGGCGGCAATACATTCAGCGTCGAAATCGATTCCAAAGGCCGCGTCTTTTCCGGAACCAATAACGGCAGTACACGCGGCATGCATTACGCGCAAGGCGGGTACGCCAAAAAGAACTGGGGCAAACACGGTCCGCTAACCAACTCGTACGCCTTCGGCTATTACGAACACATGCGACATAAAGGTTATATGGAACGTTTCAGCCAGACCTTTTCCATCTACGAAGGGGGAACCTTCCCTGCAAAATATAATGGTGCCGTCTTCGCTGCGAATTCACTACACAACCGCGTAATGGCCAGCCAACTGATTCCCGATACATCCACGTATCGAACCGAAGATATGCCCCCAATTGTATTAACGCAGGATCGCTGGTTCCGCCCCGTTGATATTAAAGTCGGCCCTGATGGCTGCGTTTATCTGGCCGACTGGTACGACAGCCGCCTGACGCACGTTGACCCACGCGACAACTGGCACAAAACCAGCGGACGCATTTATCGTTTGAAACCAAACAATTTCAAACCACTCAAACCGTTTGACCTCTCGAAGCAAAGCAACGAGGAACTGCTGACAACACTGGGACACACCAACAAATGGTTCCGGCAGAAAGCGGTGCAGGTCATCGGCGAGCGCGGCGATCAATCAATGGTTCCGTCCCTGCTGAAAATTGTGAAAAGTGAAAACGATGACCGTGCGCTGGAAGCACTCTGGGCGTTAAACCAACTCGGCGCCTTCGATGTAAATCTGGCACTCGAACTGTTAGGGCACCGCGATCAACACATCCGCCGCTGGACCATCCGGCTGCTCGGCGATTCACACCAGATGACGAACAAGCTCGCTCAAACTCTGATTGAACAAGCCAAAACCGAACCGTATGCCGAAGTGCGTTCACAGCTGGCTTCTTCTGCCAAGCGCTTCCCTGCAGAAGCAGGGCTCGCGATCACCGCTCAACTTTTGCAGCGCGAAGAAGACCTCGAAGATCTGCATATTCCGCTGCTGTTATGGTGGGCCATTGAAAGCAAAGCCACCTCCGACCGTGATGTGGTTCTCCGATTATTCTCCAAACCCGATTTCTGGCAGGTCAAAATGGTCAAGAACTATATCCTGGAACGCATCATGCAACGCTATGCGATGGCCGGCGGCGATGAGAATTATGCGATGTGTGCCAAACTGCTCAAGCTGGCTCCTTCAGCAGAACATAAACAAAAACTGATGGTGGGAATGCTGGAAGCATTCCGCGGCCAGAAAATTGATAACCTTCCCGCAGAACTGAGCAAAGGCCTGGCAGAATATCAGAAGACACTCGGCGAATCTGATCTCGCACTGGCATTACGTCTGGGAGACAAAGCAGCCACGAGTCGCGCTCTCAAAATCATCGCCGACAAAAACGCCGACCGACCGACGCGTTTAACGTACATTGAAATTCTAGGTCAACTCAAAACAAAGCAAGCCGTGGGACCGCTCACAGCCATTCTGTCATCCAGCGGTGCAGATACACACTCCTTAAAACGAGTCGCACTACAGGCGTTGATGAATTTCAATAACCCCTCGATCGGAAAAAGCATTCTAGGTCGTTATCACAGCACACTGCTAGACGAACATGATGTCCGCAGCACCGCACAACGCGTGTTGGCCAGCCGCAAAGCATGGAGTAAACAATTCCTGAATGAAATCAATGCCTGGCGCATCAAAGCCAATACGGTTCCACTGGATGTCGTACAGCAAATGGCACTGCACGATGATCCGGAAATCAAAGCCGGCATCAAAAAACATTGGGGCAAAATTCGAGGAACCTCACCAGCAGAAAAACAGCAGGAAATGAAACGCGTCGCGAAGCTTGTTAAATCAGGCGGCGGCGATTTGACTTCCGGCAAAGCCTTGTTTACCAAATCGTGTGCCGTCTGCCATACACTGTTCGATGAAGGAGGCAAAGCAGGCCCCAAACTGACCGGTTACGAACGCGATAATCTGAATTTCATGCTGTTGGCGGTTGTCGATCCGAGTGCCGCCATTCGAGAAGAATTCACCAACTTCCTCGTCGTAACCGACGATGGCCGAACCGTCACTGGCCTGATTGACGAACAGACCACTAAAACGTTGACATTAAAAGACGTCAAAGGCCAGGCGATCCTGATCAACAAAGAGGAGATCGAAGAACTCAAAGCCCTCGACCAATCACTCATGCCCGACGGTCTTACCAAAAACTTAACAGACCAACAGGTCAAAGACCTTTTTTCTTACATCATGAGCCGCACACCTAATCGCGGAAAATAAGTCTCTAATCACAGGCTGGTCGATCCGAAATCGGCCAGCCTGTTTTCAAATCAAATTGTGAATATTGCTGACCGTTTTCTACGGTTGAGCGACGCGGGCCTGTCTGAGTTGCGTCAACAATTCCGCGATGGCTTCGTGCGCGTGATAAGTCTGACTGATCACTAGAGACTTACTTTGAGCGACAATGGAAATCGTTCCGCCGGTCCCCTGTTCATATCCCTGCTGACCTAAGCCACCACCCAAGCCACCACCCAAGCCGCCACCCAAGCCGCCACCTCCTCCACTTGCCCCTCTCTTATTGGGAACTTTAAACATACCTTGACCACCGCCAGCCGGACGTGTGTTACTCGTAGAAAATGGATTTTTCTGGGCTCTCCACTTTCCCAGACTGGCATTGATGATGGCCTGTTCCAATCCCGCGTAATCTTCGGGAGACTGGCAGAAATCCCCCACCGGGTAGACGCGAGTTTTCATCATTTCAGCCGCTTTGTCTTTAGATGTAATCAGAATCATTTCCCGATCCACGACATAAGTCAGGTCAATGGGATCCAAAATTTGCAGCAGTGCATTTTTTAAAGAAAGATTACTGAGAGTAATTTCAATCGGTTCATCTTGAGTAATACCAATATTTTCCAAATCTTTTTTCTGAATGAAAATCGGTACATTATGTAACTCCGTCAAATAAGTCACGACTTCTTCCAGAGGTATATCAGGAAAATTCGCCTCTGTGTCTGATTGCAGAGCACTCTGTATTTTTTCTTCGCGCTCGGTGAGTGCCGGGTAAAACAATTGTTTGGCATGCTTGACGGCGACTGTTTTTTTCACTTCCCCGACGCTGGCTGCCGATTTCTCTTCTGCGTGAGAATTCGCCGCAAACCAACCTGCAGTCAATACACAAACAGCAACAACCACAAATCCGTAACTTCCATTTCTGATTCTCATTTTAGTTTCCATCGTCGGCTCCTGTTTCTGTGTTTCTGTGTTTCATTTTTTCATTGACATCGACATCATCCAAACGAACTTTCATCGCACGTCGATAAAAGTCATAATTCATAGTAGCGTGCCTGCCGGAGCTGGTTTAATAATTCAACAATCTTTTCGTGAGCCTGATAGGTCTGGCTGATCACCAGCGACTTACTTGGAAGCACCACAGAGATGGTGCCGCCGTTTCCTTCTGCATAAACAGGAGGAGGGGCCTGCATCCTGATGGCCTGAGGGGAAACTTGAAAGAAACCACCACCGGTACCGCCGCCGCCAGCATTCGTTTTCGGGTATCGCCATTTTCCCACACTGGCATTTTTAATTGCCAGTTCGAGAGCCAAATAGTCATCGGGAGTTTTGCAATAGTCTCCTACCGGGTAGACTCGCGTTTTCAACATTTCCTGCGCATTATATTTCGTGGTAATCAGAACGAAATCCCGCTCTACCACATAAGTCAAATCTAATGGTTTCAGGATGAGATCCAGTGCCGATTGATTAGATATCTTGGGAAGGGAAATGGTAATCGGATCTTCCAGCGAGATCCCTTCTTCATCCAGAGCTTTGCGTGAAACGACGAAACTCAATCCCAGAGATTCCTGAAAATGCTTGATCACGTCTTCTAAAGGCGTATCAATATATTCTTCATCGATCGTTTCATTGAGCTTCTCCTGAAAATGTTTCTCGAACTGCGTTAATGCAGGTAAGAAATACTGTTTATCATCCTTCTCCTGCAGAATGACCCCAGGTTTTGCTTTCTCTGCAGGACTTTTGGCAATCGGTTGACTAAATTGTGGCTTCTTGGCGCTCTGCCGATCTTCCGCGTTCACCACCATCACCAACCAGCCTGTTGCCAGACATCCCATCATTGCAACAACGTATTTTTTCCTCAGTATCCAACTCATGATCGAATCCTATTCATCAGGAAAGTTCGAGATTACGCAACAAAGCACCCAATCAGTTCATTCTAAGATGAAAAATTGGATCGCGCTTCATAAAGAAATTGTCTTTTTCACTGACAGTAGAGAGAAAGTAGAAATGGAATGAATGCTCTCGAATACGCGAACTCTGTTTCCCGAAAAAACGGGCTTGCGAAATGAAATAAAAATAAGCTTGAGAACATCAGCGTGAAAAAGAATGAAATGATGGATATGCCTTGATGTTAAAGGGCCCAACTCAATGTGTCAACTTTTTTTCTGACCCCGATCAAAATTAACAGCAGATCAACGAATCAATGTCGAACCATAAGTTAGTTCATCCGAGCGACAAACCGCTTGAGAATCAACAGAAATCCGGGAATGGACAACAGATAGCCCACGATCAGAAATCCCCAGCCCGCGCCAACCGGACCATAAGTTTTCCCGAAGTACCAGACCAGAAGCCCGGTCAGCAACTGGTAGATGGTATTCAAAACCAGAAACGGCTCCTGTTTGAAAGGACGGATATAAGCCATCACACACTGTGCGATATGAATCGGAAATAAAGCCAGCGTGAGCAAAACCGTTGGATAAAGCGGCAGAATTCGGGCCTGCACTTTCTGAATGAGACTCAACGCTGGTTCAAAACTGTTCCATGCGACAGGTAATTCAACACCTTTTATCAACTGCAATAACCAGACCACCAGACAAAAGAGAGCGCCCCCCGTAAGCAGTACGACCGACGAAACCTGAAACAGACGACGAAATACTCGGTTCAATTCAGTGATCTCGTTTTGAGACACTAATGTGCCGAACAGGGGAGCCCGTGCCAGCATCCAGGAATTGGCGGCCATTTGCAACGTCATCAACGCGGTCCAGGTCAGCCCCAACTGACCGGCGATTTCTGCCCCCTGATATTCAAACATCAAAGGAATCACAAAAGCGCTCGTGAAGTAGGCGGCCATCGCTTGCACCGCCAGCTTCCACTGCAGAGGCCAGACTTCTTCTGACCAGTTCACCTGAGGCCCCGGTTGCGGTTTCAGTAGTGTCGCAAAAAAACGTCGATAGCGGACAGCTATCAACCACAGTTCCCAAAACAGTCGCACAGCAGACCCTGCCACACACGCCCATAAACCAGCGCCAGAGAAAATGGCACCACAGACCACCAGCGTGCCCATCACACCCTGCATGGCGCGATACCGATTCGTCACTGACATCTGATTGCAGCCATCCAGTAATGAAATACAGGGAGCCGCCATCAAATTGAGGGCCGTCAATCCAACGATGCAAATCCAGGGAGCACGCCAGATCACATCCGTCTCTGGTTGTGACAAAAAGAAATAATAGCCTGCAAACCCAATCGCCACGACAAACAGTGTTCCCGCAATCGCGTACCATTTTAATACGAGCGCAGCCAAACTTCTTAATCGAGATAACGCCGACACCTCTCCAATCAGGTACCCGCGTGCATCCAGTTCCAGCTTATGCCACTCATGACTGGTCAGATACACGGTGACGACTTGCATGCCCATTTCGACAAATGCCTGCAGCGCGATCAACGCACCAAACGTGTAATAGTAACCCTGCAGCTCACTGGAAAATAAAGCGACGATCAGGAGCATCGTGATCGGACCGGTCAAAAACTGCCAGCACCGGTTCATCAGCGCATAAAAAACAGCCCGGTTGACTTCCATTCGATTGAGTAATCGACGAGGCCAACTGCGTCGCGATGGTTGAAGTTGAGGGTCCCGTGGTTCGGTCATGCTGTGTGATTTATTCTCTTCTGAGATACATGCTCACCTCAGCAAGCAGCCTCTGTCAGTTCAGAAACCGCCCGCATCAGATCTGCTTCCCTCTGACATAATTGATCTACTGTATTGGCTTTCAACAATACATTGGCCAGAGGCAATGTTTGCCCGTCAATTTGATCAGGTGATGTGGATATCAAGTCTGCTTCGAATGTTCCTTGCTCCGACATACATCTTAACCACTTTGAAAACGGGATACCATACGACTCTTTCCAAGGGAAATGTAACCAGCTCGCTACATGATCGGGCTTCAAAAATCGCGAAAAGCCCAATGCCAGCCGCCCCATCGTATAACGGGCATTCACATCTTGAATTGCCCGCCACTGCAATTCTCCTAGCGCATCCGAATACTGCATCGCGTCAATACCCAGCGGACCGAAGTAACCCGCCGCTTGCGCTCGTCTCGCTACTTGATGCCCCACTTCGATCGCCGGCTGCCACTCTTTTTCCGTACTTTCATCAACGACTATCCGACTGCCCCGATATTGTCCCCGTTCATCACACAACAGCGGCGCGATTCCTATCAACAGAGGATCACCCTCTCTGGGAATTTCAAACTGGACCCCAACCTCGGCCGTTCGATTCACCCAGGGCTCCCAAAAGAGTGGCTGTCCCTGTGAAAGCCGTTTCTCTGCCCAGCCTCTGATTTGATTCGTCAACAAAGACCCCTGCCCGCGCATTCGTTCGCGGGCCGACATACTGAAGTTGGCTTTGATCACCCATTCGATTTCCTGCACACCTTGAACGTCCTGCAAATCGCCCACTGCCAATTCCAGTTCCGCCAGACTTTTCACGCAAGCACTGCCCGGCAATGCCAGCCCCCACTCCTGTTCCAGTTGAAATGAAAACGTACGCGCATTCACAGTTTGGACGGCACCTCGATCTGGTGCTTCGCTTTGAAATCCTTTTGAAGCCGCAATTTGTGAAACCGCGTCTGACCAGCCCCACGGAACCAACTGCATTTCCGAGGCCTGTTTTCGATCGGGCCATTGATTCGTAAATTCCACCCGCGGAAAGCCGGCAGCGGTGAAGTCTGATAGGCAATTAGCGGGAACGTTTCCGGGAAGATATATCATATCACCCTCCTCAGCCAACCCCATCCAGCTACTGGTCAGACTTGCATTCAGAGCCGAAGTCGCGCCCCCGGAGGCGCCATAAACTTCTTTCGCCAATTGATGTTCGAAATCATAATTACCCAGAAATAAACGTCGCATCTTTGATCCATCAATAACAGAGCAATCTCGTCAGGAATCGGTTTTTCTGTATCAAGTGTCAAAACAGACTTGAAGTCATAGACCGAAAATCTGTTATACTATGTCATTCCAGCCAGAACTATCCTCACGCACTCTTTCTCATGAAAGTCCGACTGATGTCTTTCCACCGAAAATATTTCATCAACTTACTCTCTGGTTTCGTTTTTCTGTTCAGCGTGATCTGCCCCATGATGGCCAGTCAGGCCGCGGGAACGACCAAGGCGAACCCTTTGCATATTGCCACCTTCGAATGCGACATTACACCACCCATTGGCAGCCCACTCTGTTACGGACATATTGCACCCGCCAAAAAAATCGTTGACCCCTTGAGTGCGCGGGGCATTATCATTCTAGGAGCCAAAAAACCAATTGTCATGCTCGCACTCGACTGGGTAGGCGCCAATAACGGCGCACAGGATGTCTGGAAAAAGAGACTCGCTGAAGCCCTCGGCACCACTGCCGATCATTGTGCCGTTCACTGTTTACATCAACACGATTCGCCGGGAGTTGATACCTCAGCAAATGCGCTGCTGAAACAAAATGACCTGAAGGGGTTGATGTATGACGAAGCATATCTGGAAGACGTCATGCAGCGCACCATTGCGGCAGCAAAAAAGAGTCTTCAAACGTCCAAAGTCGTGACACACGTGGGCATGGGAAAAGGCAAAGTCGAACAGTTTGCCTCGAATCGACGTATCCTGGGCCTGAATGGTAAAGTCAAAATCGTACGTTTTAGTTCGTCTCGAAACCCCAAGGCGATCGCGGCTCCTGAAGGAACCATTGATCCTTATGTCCGCGTACTCAGTCTATGGAACAAAGATCAGCCACTGGCCGTGCTCAGTTATTATGCTACGCACCCACAAAGTTATTACGGCAAAGGAGGCGTCAGCTGTGACACAGTCGGACTGGCACGGTCAATTCGTGAGAAAAAACTCCCAGGTGTTTTTCATGCTCACTTTAATGGCGCTGGTGGAAATATTGGTGCGGGAAAATACAATAACGGCGACCCCAAAAACCGTCCGCTGCTGGCAAAGCGCTTAGCCGCCGGGATGAAACAAGCCTGGGAATCCACAGAAAAAAAGTCGGTCACAGCAGATGACGTAAGCTGGAAAGCAAAACCGGTTCTACTTCCACTGAGAGATACGCTGGATCAGGAAAAACTAACCACCATTCTAAAAAACCCCAAAGCACGACGCACCGATCGAATTCGCGCATCACGCGACCTGATCTATCTGCAGCGGACACAAGCGGGACAAACAATCGATATCACACGTCTCAAAATTGGCCCGGCGCAGGTAATTCATATGCCGGGAGAACTATTCGTAGAATATCAACTGGCGGCTCAGAAAATGGCACCCGGTGATTTCGTCTGCATGGCCGCGTATGGCGATCAGGGACCCGGCTACATCGGAACCAAAATTGCCTATACACAGGGAGGTTACGAAACCAGCCGCGTCTCTCGCACCGCTCCCGAAGTGGAAGAAGTATTAATACAAACGCTGCAAGAGCTCACCGAAAAAGAATGAGGCGCTGGATCTTACTCTGATTTCGAAAGCCGCGACCACTTGATCCGGGCAGTATAAATGCGGTTGTTACTGCCATACTTTTCAATACCCACGGGTTGCATCCATTCGGCAACCGTCACCCAGGATTCGTAAGGGCTGACCTTAACCACGGCAAAGTTTCCCATGCGGGCACCTTTTTCCGGAACGATAACCCGTTCGGTCTTACGAATCACACGCAATGTTTTTGGATCGACTTGCGCCATAAACAAAGGTGCCCGATGACGGAACACATGATCGTTATTCGCACCCCGGCGCGTGTAAACTAAAAATAGTGTATCGCTGTGAGTTACCCAGTGTTGCTGAGTGTTATAGTTGCCGAGCTCACGCCCATCATCGAATTTCCAGACGATCGGTTGGGAATAGTTCAAACCATCGTCACTGACGGAAACATGCCCTTTTTCATCATTTCGCATTGTGAGATAATATTTCTTCTGAAACTTCGTCAGCGAAGGTTCATACAAACCACGCTTGACGGGAATCGTATGCGCGCTGCCGTGCTTTTTATAGGTCAGCTTTTCACCATCAAACTCGCATAACACAACAGTCGAACTGTATTGCCTTGCTGTTTTCGTTTTGAAGTAGACGGGCAACAGAATCGTGCCATCTTCCAGATCCACGCGTTGCGCCGAACCGGCACCGCAATTTTCGAATTCAGGTAAATCTGGCATGGCCATCGCAGCCCATTCCGACCAGCTATGATCTTTTTGATGATAAACAGAATAAGCCACGCTCCGTTTGCGAACATGCATCACTTTGTTATTTTCATAACGCACCGAATGCCCCGTTCCCAGCAGCTTTTTTGTCATCGCATGCCAACCGGGCGTAAAATCGCAAACTGCAATCTCCCGCGTCTTCGACAGACGACGACGACCTAACGTCGAATGTTCGATCGGGCCGATCCAGTTTTCTCCATCGGATGTCCGCATTTCATTCAGTGCATAAAACACGTCGGAACCGCTCAGTAACAATTTTTGCATCGTCAGCACAATCGTCGCGGGAAAATTTCCTGTTTGGGGAATGGCACCCGTCCGCGCCTGAACCCAGCAGGTCTTGCCATCAAAGCCTTCGGTAACGGTTCGCAAATCCACCTCATACGTCAGCGAATTTGCTTCATCCTCGGCTGTTACAGAATTAATTCCGGATACCAGTAAACTAATGGCAACGCAAACAGAAAACAGATTTTTCATGAGAGCCTCTTCTTGAATAACAAAGGAGTATCTCTTTACGATAAGCAGATTTACCACCAGTCTCAATACCAGAGCGAATAATGTTGACAAAGACTCCGCTCGCTCAGGATTGCAATCAGCACAAACTTGATTCTAAAATGATAGCAGGCAAGTGAATTCAACCGCCGCTCGCCACTCGTACCTCTCCTCTTTAAGGTTCAGACAAATGCGAATGTGTTCATTGATTGCGATCTTGTGTTTCACTTCTACCAGTCTCCTGACGGCTGGCGAACTGGAATGGATTCAAATCAGCCCAGATGGCAAATCATTCGTAACGTCAAAATCACAAAAGAAGTTTGTGCCATGGGGTTTCAACTACGACCATGATAGAGGCGGCCAGCTCTTGGAAGATTATTGGAACACCGATTGGAAAGCCATTGAAGAGGACTTTGCCGAGATGAAACAGCTAGGCGCGAATGTCGTCCGAATTCATCTTCAGTTCGGCAAATTCATGTCAACAGCTGATCAACCTCGCGCCGCAGCATTAAAGAAGTTGGGAGAGGTATTGAAACTCGCGGAAGACACAGGCTTGTACCTCAATCTGACGGGCCTGGGTTGCTATCACAAACAGGATGTGCCGGCATGGTATGACCAGTTGAGTGATTCCGAACGCTGGCAGGCACAAGCCCATTTCTGGGAAGCAATCGCCAGACAGTGTGCGCACAGCCCTGCAATTTTTTGTTATGACCTCATGAATGAGCCCGTCGTTCATGGAGGCAAGAAAAAAGGCACCGACTGGCTAGGCCCTGGTTTTGGCGGAAAGCATTTTGTGCAGCGCATTACCCTTGAACCAGATGAACGTTCGCGCCCCGAGATTGCAGCCGCCTGGATAAAAATGCTAGTAGAAGCAATCCGCAAACAGGACCAACGGCATTTGATTACGGTAGGACTGGTTCCCTGGAGCCTGGAACGCCGCGGACTTCAGTCAGGATTTGTCCCCGAAAAAGTCAGTCAACATTTGGATTTTATCTCTGTACACCTCTATCCCGTCAAAGGAAAAGTCGATGCCGCGCTGAAAACACTCAAAGGATTTGATATCGGAAAACCACTGGTGATTGAAGAAACGTTCCCACTAAAAAGTTCGCCGAAAGAATTTGAAGAGTTTTTCCTGAAATCAAAACAACACGCTGATGGCTGGATCGGTTTTTACTGGGGCAAAACCATTGACGAATACAAAGCAGGTAAAACCATCGGCGATGCCATCACTGCCGGCTGGCTGGAGTTTTTCCTGAAAAATGGTCCACAATTTAAAGCACAACCATGACGCGAGTAGCGGCCAAGCGAAATCAAGGCTTGAATACAATATCCGTCACCGTACCAAATTTCGCGGGCAAAGGCATATTCGCAAGTTGGGAATCATTACTCACCCGATATTGCCAGCGCCCCACCAAAGGTAAACTACCCGATGCGGAAACCAATTGTGGTACACTACGGAAATCCG
>NZ_CALEMX010000464.1 GCF_937910335.1 uncultured Gimesia sp.
TGCTTGTGTTCATGTGCTACATGGCATGCTTCAATGATTCCATCATCACCTCTGGATTTGCCAACGACCAGCCAGAAAAGCGGCTCGCTTATCAGATTGACCTGCTCATCAATCAGGCCAAAAAACGAGAGGGCATAATTTCGACTCAGCATTCAACTGATGCTGAGTTTATGCGACGAATTTCACTCGACTTGACTGGAAAAATTCCCCCTGTCGCCGAACTGCGGCTTTTTCTGGCTGATCAAGATTCATTGAAACGAGAAAAACTGATTGATCGTCTGTTAGCAAGTCCTGGATTTGTTGTACATTTTACGAACATCTGGCGCGCGATTTTAATTCCAGAAACATCTACAGATCTTCAGGCACGTGGTCAGATACCAGAATTTGATGCATGGATGCGGTCCCAGTTTCTGAACAATACGCGCTATGATGAGATAGTCAGAAACATTATTGATGTACCATTTGATAGCAATCGAGGTGGTGAGAGGTCTGAGATTTCACAAGTTTTGACACCGCGAGCGTATTATCTGGCAAAGCAATTAAAACCGGAAAATCTGGCTGCAGGTACTTCACGGGCATTTTTGGGAGTGAGGATCGAATGTGCCCAATGCCACGATCATCCATTTGATTCCTGGAAACAACATCAGTTTTGGCAATACGCGGCTTTCTTTTCGAATCTCGATCAGTCACAGCCTGGTACTCCTGGAAATGCATTGCTTGTCAGGGAAGTCGCTGGAAAACCACAGATAAAAATTCCTGATTCAAATCGGTTAGTGGACGCCATTTTTCTTGATGGAATGCAACCCGAATGGGTAAATGAACAAACCCAGCCACGACGTCAGCTTTCGCAATGGATTACATCTCCCCAAAATCCTTATTTTGCAAAAGCTACTGCGAATCGGATTTGGAGTCTTTTTTTTGGTCGGGGAATCATCGATCCCGTAGATGATTTTTCCTCAACCAATCGTGCTTCCCATCCAAAACTACTTGATTTATTGGCAATACAATTTCGCGAACATGACTATGATTTAAAATATTTGATCCGTGAAATCACCACTAGCCAGACTTACCAACTTTCCAGCCGTCAAACAGACTCCAGCCAATCCCAAGTTGAATGGTATGGAAAAATGCCGACACGTGCTTTAACCGCAGAACAAATCTTTGCAAATCTGGTTCAGGCAACCGGCTTTTTCCAGCAAACAACCGATAATAATGTTCTTCAGCGTCCGGGGACGAATTCCCCTCAGGCAGAAATATTCGAATTATTCAAGTCGGAATCGGAAAATCGGCTGGAACCCAAGGCAACGATACTCCAGGCACTGTCTCTGATGAATGGTTCGTTTATCACAAATGCCACGAGCCTCGAACAATCGGATGTTTTTACGGCGATCGTTGACTTTCCAGAACTAAACGACGAGCAGAAAATCGAAGCATTTTTCCTGTCTGTATTGAGTCGTTACCCAACAAAAGATGAAATCAAACGTCTGAAAACTGTTGTCGCGTTGGCAGGTTCAGGCGAAAATCAGATACACGCTTATTCGGATCTATTTTGGGCTTTGTTAAACAGTAGCGAATTTTTATTGAATCACTGAGATGATAAAAAATACCATAATAACTTGTTGTCTGCTGCTTGCAGGTATACTGGGATTCAATATGAATACCAGTGTATCAAGGGGCGAAGTCCAGCCGGTTTCAGTTGAGTCTCAAGATCAATATTCTGTTCAGAGAATGATCCTATTGGCTCCCTCGGCTCCTTTTGTGATCGAACTCAGCCTGCTGGTTGACAAAGGTAATTTTCGTTCTACGACGACAGATTATAGTGAACGACTCTTCCGTTCGCTTGATCGTAATCAGGACAAATTTATTGATCTGCAGGAGATAAAAAATCTTCCTGCCTTTGGATTCAAACGATATGACCAGGGGAATCCCGCACAGCGAATGAAATTACTTGAGATTCCCCCCGCTGATAACCGGTTAAGTCTTGCGGAATTCGCTGCTTATATTCATCTTGCTCAAGGAACTGCCTTTCGGGTGGCAGGTGCTCCTTCCCGAACGTCTCAAGTCATCGAGTTATTTCGAAAGTTAGATCAGAATGGCGACGGCTCTGTGAGTGATCAGGAATTTCTGGCAAGTTCACAATCACTTTTCATGTATGACCGCGACGAGGATGAAGTATTCAATCTTGCTGAGCTAAGGCCTTTTGGAGCCGTTTCTAACCCGGGTATTGCTCAGCCCGTTCTTCGACAAACCGTTGAGACTCCTTTTCTTCAATTGGATAATGATCGATCACTGACTGCCGCAATTCAGGAATTGTTTAAGAAGTACATTGAATATGCGAATGCAAAAAAGGATGCACTTTCAATAGAGTGTTTCCAATCAAAGCAACCTGATGCTGCCAAACTAACTAAATATGACCGTAATCAAGATGGTTTTTTTGATCACGACGAGCTGTTGGCCTATCTGCATAATCCGGTTGTGGATATGGATTTGCAGATCGTGCTTCCTCGCACGCAAAATATTCGTCCACAATTGAAACTACTGAAAAAAAACTCGAATCGAATTAGTGAAGTAGAATCGCGTTCACGATCCAGGTTACAATTACGAGTGGATAGTCTACTTTTTGAAATTCGTGCTAAGAGTTCACGTTATATGTTTGACAATACTGTCTGGTTTTATCAGGCCCGCTTTCGTGTTGCCGATAATGACAAGAACGGATATTTAAATCAGTCTGAATTTATGCAGCTGGATTTGCCCAACACCAATTATAAAAAAGTGGATCAAAATAAGGATGAGATGTTGACGGTTGAAGAGCTAACCTCTTTTTTAATAAAAGACATAGCTTCTATTCAGAATCAGGTTGTGATGACAGTTGATAATGATGGGAAATCACTTTTTGAAATTTTGGATACCAATCGCGACCAGCGACTCAGTCCACGAGAATTGAAAAAAAGCCTGCAGCGGATAAAACAATTCGATGGCAATCATGATCAATCATTGGATACTTCCGAGTTGCGGGGACATTTTAAGTTGACTTTCGAATTGGGAAAACCAAATTTGTTTATATTCGCTCCACGTAATAATTCCATGTCAATGGGACAGACGCGTATGGTGCAACGGACCGTAGCGGGACCGCGATGGTTTCAACGAATGGACCGCAATCGGGACGGCGATATTTCACCCCGGGAATTCTTATTTGATCCATCTATATTTACGAAAATAGATCTTAATCAAGATCAACTAATCAGTCCTGAAGAAGCAGATGCGGTTGAAAAGCAAAAACAAGCCAATATAAAAGAGTAGAGAATCATCCTGTTCAACGCGGGGAATACAAAATGGAAAAAATGACGAAATCAAATCATTTAATAACGCGGGTTCAACGTCGTCTGGCAGTGGCCTTATGTGGACGAAAGTTATACGTGTCTTTTGTCTGTAGTGCGGCTGCTTATTTGGTATTGCTATTAGCGAGTCGATTTACAGGTTACTTCAGAGAATGGTTTCCCCTGGAATCTGTAGGTGTCGTGCTATTGGGAACCGTATTACTTTCCTGTGTCCTGTTTCGAAAACCAACTAAAGAACAAGCGGCAAGGCTGATTGATCAAAAACAGAAGACGAAAGATCTGTTTTTAACAGTGACCATGCTCGAACAATCCATGGGCAATTATAAACCTCTGGTAGCACTCGATGCGGAAAAGAAAGCAGAGAAGATCAAGCCTGCGAATGTGATCCGATTTGATTGGGCGCGAAGAATCACCCTTTCCTGCGCAGGAATTGTTGTGATATTTTTAGTTTTACAGTATACGCCGCAGTTTGATCCCTTTGGGGAGCTCCAGGCAGCAAAAGTTGAACAGGAGAAATCAAAAGATTTCGAGAAATCCAAGAAGGCTACAAAAGTACGATTGGCCGAACTGAAGAATAAGGATACCGGCGAAGGGGATGAAGAATCAAAAGATGTAAAAAAGGCTGTCGAAAACTTGAAGTCAGATTTTCGAAAAATGACTCCCGGCAAGAAACAGCAGAACTCAAAAACTCTTGCCGGTCATCAAAAATCAATCGGTGGTAAATGGCGTAAAATTGCCGAAGAGAAAATGAAAAGTCGAATGATCAAGACCGACCAGTCTCAGAAATTCGGTGGCATGTCAAAAAATGAGGGAATGCAGAAATGGAATAAAGAACTGCAGGAAGGTTCTACACAGTCTCTTACTAAAGAAATGGATGAATTAAAAGAGCAGCTTAAGCGATTAATGAAAGAAACAGATCCTGTAAAACGTGAGCAATTGAAAAATGAGATCCAGAAAAAAATGAAAGAAATGGAGTCATTTGCGCGCGAACAAACAAATTCTAAAGCGATGGCTGCTGCACTAAAGCGGGCAATGAAGCAAATGCAGATGGCAAAAGCGAAAGGGCTCAGTTCGGAAGAAGCATTAAAGGAAGCAATGCAGTCAATGGATCTTGCTAAAATGGAATTAAAGGAGATCGCACAATCCGCTAAAGATATGAAAAAGCTGGAAGAAGCCCTCAAAGTATTACAGATGGCAAAAAAAGCGAATGCGAAATCCGGTTTGGATGGTGAAGCATGTGAAAATTGCCTGACATTGGAAGATTATGAAGAGCTTTATGCCGAGCTGATGGGGGGGATGTCCGGTGAGGGAACGGGTGGTGAAGGTCAAGGTGGAGGCGGTAAAGTGGACGAAGATGACTCATCGAAGACAGGGTTTAAAACAGAGAAATCAAAGTCGGCTATTACCGCTGGTAAAGTTCTTCTCTCGCTCAAAACCAAAGGGCTCAGCGATAGTGGCGAAGCAAAAAAGCAGTTCAATAGTTTGCTCAAAATCAAACAGGGTATGAGCGAAGCAATTGTTCAAGAGCAAATTCCTCCCGGCTATCATAAAGGGATCAAAAAGTACTTCAATTCATTAGAGAAACAGCCAGTAGAAAAATCATCTAAGAAATGAATCAGAAAACAAGGGGGCGGCTTTTTTCCGGATGGTTCATCCTGGCAATGGTAGAACTTGTTGCCATTATCTCCATCGGAATATTCTTTTTTTATCAGCAGAATGAAGATGCGCTCGTTGTTTATTGTGCACATGACGCTGTGTTTTCTGAAGAAATATTGAAGGCATTTGAGCAGAGAACGGGTATCAAAGTTGAACCACGCTTTGATACCGAAGCGACGAAATCATTGGGATTAACTAATCTGATTATTCGGGAGAAAAATCATCCTCGTTGTGATGTTTTCTGGAATAATCAAACTCTTGGTACAGTTGACTTGAAGGAGCAGGGGTTACTGGAAGCCTATCAAGGGGAGGGTTACAGCAGGATTCCTGATCAATTTAAAGATGAAGACGGTTATTGGACCGGTTTTGCAGCGCGACTTCGAGTTTACATTACAAACACAGAAAAATTAAATGCCTCGAAAGAGAGCATCGATCAGAAATTGTCAGGTCCTTTGAATGAGGTGGCAATCGCAAAGCCTCTCTATGGGACAACATTAACGCATTATACGGTGCTCTGTGATGCATGGGGCCTGGAAGAGTTAAAAAAATGGCATCACTCTCTTGAGAAAAGAAAGATCCAGGAAACATCGGGAAATGCCAGTGTAAAAAATTTGGTCGCCAGCGGTGCCTGTGCATTGGGGTTTACCGATACAGACGATTATTTTGTGGCGGTAGATGAAGACAGCCCCGTTGCTGCATTGCCAGTAACGGTAGATGGCCGCGTCATTCTAATTCCGAATAGTGTTGCCATTATTAAAGGAACGAAAAAGCGAAAACAGGCAGAGTTATTAGTGGATTATTTACTTTCAGAAGAAGTAGAACTCAAACTGGCGCGATCCCAGTCGCGCCAAATTCCTTTGGGAAAAGTCGATTGGACACACGTTCCTGAAACAGTCAGAAAATTTCAAAGTACTATTGAGAAAGCCTATCCATTATCAAATCTAGTCACTCAGCGAGCGAAAACATTGGCCTGGCTTAAATCGGAGTATGTGAAATGAGCCTGGCCACAATTTGTGGCGTGACACTGTTGCGCAGTCTGATTATTTCGATTTTGGGAGTTTTATTATCCCGACATTTGTCACATCTGATTAATGCTGGTCGTTCAAAACGTTCTTTTCTATTGCTGATTCTGATCTTGACCCCTTTTCTGGTTCCGGAATTGATTGTTGGTTATGCATGGTCTTTGATTTCATTAAAACTGGTACATTACCCTCTATTAATTGAACTGATTTATTCCAGTCTCGTTTTGCTGAAAGTTGTTCCCGTGGGCATTGTCTGCTTTTATTTTTCTTCTCCGTTCATTTCAACAGAGGCAGATTATATTCGAAAATCGGTCAATTCAAATTCGACTCCACTTTCCGATCTGAAAACTCACTGGAGTTTCTTTCTGTGGAAACATCTGCTGCCGTCTTTACCTGTAGGAGTGTTGTTATTTCTGCTGGCATTTCAGGAATTTGAAATGGCTTCATTAATTTATCGAGATTCATGGATGGTGTGGGTTTTTGACGCGCAGGCGGGAGGCGTTCCGATTTCCGAAACAATATCATTTTTGACTGGACCATTGTTAATCGAGCTAGTTGTTATCGCCGGTGTTTTATATTGTTTAACTCGCATTCAATTTCAGCCACGATTAGATCTGCTATCCAATGTAAAACAATCTTCTTTTTTGTCGACTGTGCAGTCCTGGGGTTATGTTTTGACTGCTTTTTTTGTCGTCGTTGTGATTCCGTTCAGTCTGACAGGCTGGGGCGGTCTGATTTCACTGGGTAGCTTGTTCCAGAATCAATTACAATTGACGGAGACTCTGCGTGAATGTATCTGGGGACTGGTTTATGGTGTCACATCTGCGATCGGAGCATGGGGATTGGCTTCCTTCTTTTTTTCGCGAAATCAACCACGTCATCTCAAGCTATTAGGCTTTCTGTTTTGTCTGCCTGGGCTCTGCGGTTCCCTGACTCTTTCAATCGTCATGGCAAATTTATTCTTAACAGATTCAGGCCATTGGCTATACGATACTCCTTTGGCATTCTTTATTGCGTTAGTGCTCTTTCTTTTTCCCAGAGCCGTTTTTTTAAAGCTCATCATTCTCGCGTCTCAAGAAAACGACTCTTTATATCTGACGAGATTGTTGAGTCTCTCCAAGAATCAAACTCAGTCACAGAGTGGAGGGTATCTACATTGGTCTGTGAACGGTAAAATGCAATATTGGGCCGTTGTCTTGCTGGCATTCTGGGCTTACTGGGACGTTACGATCAGTTCGATTCTGGCTCCCAATAATACGATGACTTCCTCAATTCGATTATACGGTTTGATGCACTATGGGCAGAATTCGGTTCTCTCTGCGATGACTTTTCTCAACTTTTGCATACCCGTTTTAATCAGTCTTCTTTTTTTTCCAATCGTAAGAATACTGTGGATGACTGTTTCAGACCGCTCAACTATGAATAAGACTGTTTAAATTAAATGGCTACTGAAACTCTACGATCTGATTCATTATTATGGTCGCTGAAGAATGTCAGTAAGAACTGGGATTCCGGCGTTCGTCTGTCAGATGTCAATCTTGAAATTCGGCAAGGTACAACTGCGGTCATGGGTTACTCTGGAGCGGGTAAAACATCGTTGCTGAATCTGCTCGTTAACTTTGAGTCTCCTGATCAGGGAACAGTGGATCGCGAAGATCAGTATTTTCAAACGGGACCTGCTCTGGAACTGTTTTGGGTGCCGCATTCTCTGGGTTTATGGCCTCAGTATACGGTTCAGGAGCACTTAGCCCTGGTCCATCCCAACCGCGCGACACAACAGGAAACAGTAGACGATTTACTATCTTCGTTTCGTTTGATGAACGTCAGGAATCAATACCCAGGTCAATTGTCGCAAGGTGAAGCGTCTCGTTTATCTGTTGCCCGAGCGCTTTCCAGTCAGCCGAAAGTACTTGTGATGGACGAACCTCTGGTACACGTTGACCTGGCGCATTGGGCAACTTACTGGCAAGCGATTCATCGTTACTGCGAAACCAATCAGGCCTCGCTCGTATTTTCAAGTCACTTACCAGAGCTTGTATTGCGCGAGGCAGATCATGTCATTTGTCTTGATGAAGGGAAAGTGGTCTATTCTGGAACTGTGTCAGAATTGTATTATCATCCGCCATCATCTCAAATCGCTTCTTATCTGGGTCCCATTAATAATCTTTCTGAACTCTGCTGTGAACCTGAAGCGAATACAAGTGCCAATCAATTCAGTTTGGTTCGTCCTGAGCAGATAACATTTGAAAAGGATGAAAAAAGTTTGTGGGAAGTACAGCAGGCAATATTCAGTGGATCCTGTGAAGAAGTCAGAATCAGACATCAGGATTCACAGGCAGCGCATACTGTTTATCACCGTCCTGCTCGAACCTACCTGCAAAAAGGCGATCGCGTTTCGGTTCGATTGTTAATGATACTGTTTTGCCTGTTTCTGGCTGGCGGTTGTCATTCTGCTTCCGCACTGGAACTCAGATTTTCTAAGATCAAACAGTGGTCGGTTCCCTCTGAAGGCACCAAAGTTCCCGCTCCACGGAGTGTGAATGTTGGACCGAATGACGAACTTTTTGTACTTGATAATGCGGGACGCGTTCTCGTTTACAATGCCAAAGACGAACTTGTCAGACAATGGAAGATGCCTGATTCTGAAATTGGAAAACCAGAGGGAATCTGCTTCCTAAAGAATGGTCAAATCGCAGTTTCAGATACCCATTACCATCGTGTTGTCTTTTTTGATGCGCAGGGGCAAGTTCAAAAGATGCTGGGAGAATATGGAGAGGGGCCAGGTCAATTTATTTATCCTGTTTCTGTTGTCCAGGATCCTACTGGCAATATTTACGTGTGCGAATATGGGGATAATGATCGGGTCCAGAAATTTTCAGAACAAGGTGAGTATTTGCTGGAATTTGGAAAAGTTGGTACTGCCCCCGGCGAATTCCAGAGAACTGCTGGAATGATTTGGCATAAAGGGAATATTTATGTCGCGGATGCGATTAATAATCGTATCCAGGTATTTTCTGATCAGGGAACCTTTTTGGAAATCTTAGGCACGAAAACGGGGGGAATTCCACTCTATTACCCTTATGACATAGCAATCGATGTCAAAAGTGAAGAGCTCTACATCGTGGAATATGGAGCAGGGCGGATCACCAAAACCAACTTAGACGGTGAAATAATAGGTAGATTCGGGAAATCGGGGGTCAAACAGGGGGAATTCTCGACTCCTTGGGGACTTGCTGTAAATTCCAAAGATGAAGTATTCGTAGCTGACACTGGCAATCGTTTAATCGTAAAATTGATACCATGAAGATCCAAGACCTTTATTATCATCTAGTTCCTCGACCGCGTTTACGTGTGACATGGAAACGCGCGTTGCCTTTCGTTCTTTTTCTTGTCTTTTATACCATAGTTTGTTTCAGTCTTGAATTTTCCGGGGTCTTACTGTTTGCCCGTCCCTGGGCGTTTGTATTGATCCTGTTCTCCGTCTGGGTTTGGTGGCTTTCCGTTGCTGGATATGGAGGGCTGAGTAAAGGCAGAGGATTAGCGGCATTGTTTTCCCGTCTGTTGATGCTGGGCCTGTTTGTCATGCTAATTGCCGAGCCGCGTTCGGTTCGCGTGCTGGATATTATCTCTGTTGTGTATGCGGTGGATCTTTCTGATTCGATTGGGGAATCTTCGGTTGATTCCGCGTTGGAATTTGTAACAAAGACGGTAACCGAAAAACCACAGACTGACGAGGCGGGGCTGGTCGTATTCGGACGAAATTCGGCAGTCGAGCTTCCGCCACGCGTCTCTTTTCCCTTCGAGGCATTGAACTCAAGAATCGACCGGGATGCTACGAATTTGCAACAGACTCTTTCTCTGGCAGCCGCGATGTTACCTGAAAAAAACCGTGGACGCATTGTATTAATCAGTGATGGGACAGAAACGGAAGGCTCCATATCACAAATTCTGGATGAATTGAAATTCCTTTTTTACAGAGCACAATGGCTTCTTCAT
>NZ_CALEMX010000465.1 GCF_937910335.1 uncultured Gimesia sp.
TCCGCTCCGTTCCAACAAGCAAACAGAACAGTCGTTGATACAACCGGACACTAAGCGGCTGTGTTATTAGTCAAGTTGATTTTGGGCATAATTTGGGTTCCATCGCGAATTTGTTTTGACGAGTGTGTTAAGGATTACAAGTAACTTTCTCATACAGGCAACGTTTACCACCTTGAACGGTTTTCCTTGAGCTTCAAGTCGTTTGGCAAATGCCTTTATGACAGGATTACATCGTCGGGCAGCCAGAGCAGCCATGTGCAGATTGCTACGAACTGAAGCTCTTCCTCCCCAGATAGAACGCTTACCCCGAAAGCGACCACTGTCATGATTGAAAGGGGCCAAACCAACCAGTGCGGATATTTCCTGGCGATTGAGAATCCCCAATTCCGGGAGACTGGACAATAATGAAATGACAGTAACCATACCAACTCCTGGAATGGATTCGATGATTTCTGCCTTAGCTTTCCAATGATCGTCTGAATCTAACAACTTCGCTATTTCTTTTTCGATCGATTTAATTTGCTTCTGCAACATATCAATTATCTTTTGAATGCTCTTTTGGACCAGCTTGGAAGTAAGCAGTTCCTGCCGATTATTTTCAGCTGTTCTCAAATCGATCAGTTGACGACGACGGGTTACCAATTGTTGCAATTCAGTCTGTTTTTCATGTTGTTTTGCGAGCGTTCTTGGTCGAACATGTTGCCCGTACAGTGCGATAAGTTCTGCATCGATCCTGTCGGTTTTTGCCAGGCTGCCCATAGCTTTTCCGAAATGATGAACATGACGCGGATTGGCAATTGAAACAAAATGACCTATGGCCGCAAGTTCAACAACGACGCGTTTCTCATATCGACCTGTCGCTTCAACAATAATCAAGCACGCTCCCACATCAGGCAGTTTGCTGACCAGTTGTTTGATCCCTTTCTCATTGTAGGAAACTTGATAATGAGTCTTTTCAGGAAGGATACAAACATCGAGCGAATCTTTGGCAACATCAATACCGACAAATGAGGTAATCGAATCATTCATGGAGTTGTCCCTGTCTTGCAGATACGAGCTCGATACAGCATGATCTAGATATCGGCTCTGGCGGCTGTTCGGGCTAAAGTCCAAAAACCGGCGACGATCCTGCTTAGTGTCGGTCTTGAAAGACCCAGTCATGGTCGATCTGTCGTCGGCCACCGTGGAAAATTCTTCTTCGCTACGCTCAGAAGTCTTTTCCACGGCAATGTCCATTACACCGTCTGATCCTGACAAGTCAAACATACAAGTCATGTGACTGGTGTCATACTTGGGGGCACGTCATTGCGCCGCTTCAGTGTCCGCAGGTCAAGAGGGCAAGCTGGAATAAGTGAACAGGATGTACTTGGAATTTAGTATTGCCCCTCCACCAACCAATCCGATGTGCTAACCTGATTTGATACTCAATTCGATGGGCCAAAGCCCCTAAAACGGACATAGATACATGACGATCACTTCAATAAGATTCTCGACATTTGATTACGAGCGGTGGTGTGATTTGATGGCTCTCAAGAATCAACTTAACGCACTGATGTCAGATCTTACAGCAAGACAACGCCAAGTGATCACGTTGCGGTTTGGACTGGGTAATGACGTGGCATATAGCTATGAAGAAACTGCACGAATACTCCAACTCTCTCGTGAAAGAGTGTGTGGAATCGAGTCCATTGCGTTATATAAACTCCGCCGTCCTTCACGGTCCGATATTTTGATGCCCTACTGGAAGAGTCTGTTCGAGAGCGATTAGTTTAGGTTTAACGGTCCGGGGCGGGCGTGTTGGAACACGATAAAGTATGACCACTCCGCTCGATAAACAGGGCGTGGCAATTGATTTGAAGTGTTTGCCAGCCACATCCGCCCTTCTACAAAATGAATGTGATCACCATGTTTGACGATAATGCCACTATGTTGGATGGTTCGTATTGTGGCTCATTGTCAAACAAAGTATGTGAGACTGGATTCGGAAAGGGAACGACTTCAGTAAATTGACAGATTACACAAGCCATGAACAATTTGAACCATCGGCCTTGGAAGAAGTATCAGAACAAATCACCTCACGAGTATCCATGCCATAAATCCGTGCACTTCAAAACTCAAGCCACCAATCTATATCCAAGCGGCCTGCATGAACTTCATCATGACATTTGCTACAAAGCACTATCAGATTGAACTCATTAATGCCTTTAGTGCGTTTAGTTGCTTGCAGTCGCACATCGTGAATCTCAAGTATTCTGGGGTCTTCTTCTATCCAACAATTCATGTCCCAGCAGCAATTCCTGCAAGTATTGTTATCTCTCTGATAAACTTCTATTTGCACTTCAATAGGGATCTGACGGTCGTGAGGTTCCGATACACGTTCTTCTGAGAGTAAGATATACTCTCCATAACTAAGATCGGGACGCCCAGTTAGTCGAGTTGCAATAGGGAATCCATCCTTCGTCCGTAGCTCTCTGAGACGTCGAGCAAATTCTTTCTTACCTTTGGCTACATAGAAAAGTTCATCAGTTGTCACGACTCTATTCAAGTTTTCCTTGAAAAAATCCAAGAGTCGGGTTTTAGCTCTTCCTCCACTTTTTAGAATCCGATTGGCGATGACCCAGCGACGTGCAGCATCTTCGTCTCTTTCTTTTGAGGTTAAGAGAAATTGGTCTGACTTTAGATTAATCCCACTGTCAATATCTGGGGTAGCCCCTGAGAATATTCGATATCCTTGCTCGACTCGAAGCTCTCGAATTCGACCTGGATAGTCAGAAATGCCTGAAACAATTCGAAGTTCAGCTCCATCAAGTACGACATTTGTGTATATCTCGAAATACTCTCTGATTCTCTCTCTTGCGGAAGATTTGAGTAGTCCTTCCTTAAAAGCTTCACCAGGCCCATAAAATGGTGAGTCATAGTGAAGATCAGCAAGCAGTACGACCTTTTGACGAAGACTTAATCCTTTGTGCTCGATTCTGAAATCTTGTAACTTACCTTCAATAAATTGGATTAAACTATCAATTGCAAAAGTTTTATCTCTCTTAGCCATTTACAAGATATCCTCTGATTGCGACTTACACGATTATTCAATTCTATGCGATGTTGCATCCAAAACTGTGCAATAGCTTGAGTAAATAATTATTATACTGAATTTTAATCTGGCAGCAATTTTAACAGCCCATTGAAGTAGTTGTTAGTTCGCGACCTGCACGTGATTCAAAGGTGAGCTCATAACGCTTGTGAAGTTTGGAGATACCAGAGAAACTCGGGTTGATTTTGATATTGTCGACGTCCTACTCAATGGCAAGCTGACCAAAGTCTGCCTATTTGTGATGACGCCCCCTCTTCACTCAATCGCCATCTGAACAGCACGAATTAACAGAAATGAGCTATTACCATAACTTCCACCATTTTCGTGAAGGCTCTGGAGGCACAATATCCCTCAGAGGAAGTATTCGGTCATGCAAAGCGACCATTTCCCATTTAACACGTTCCTGTGTCCCCCTAAGAAACACTTCTTGCATCGTGATCCATTTACCAGTTTCAGGTTCATGAGGATTATTATTTTCCCATTCATCCACGATCTTATGAAGTTGAGGATGAGGCATCTCACGAATTGCAGCTCTGCATTCTGCAGTCAGGCTATGGTCATCGGAACTCTTCAACAGATCGAGTAACTCATTGTGAGCCCAGGCTTTGTTAATCAAGGCCAGCACTGCTACCGAAACGATCCTATTGTGCCTAGTTTTTGATCGTATCGCTCGACGGAACAGGCTTAATGCTTCGGTAGGGCGATATTCAAGTGCCAGTATTCCTGCTTCCGCAATTGAATGTCGAGAAGCTTGCCGAAGTTTATTACTTAAAGCATCACGGTTTTCAGAGTATTGGCATAAATACTCCATACATATCAACCATATTTGGGGTTGGGGAAGATCACCGCAGGGATTGGTTCTGTTCAGAAGTTTGAGAACTTCAGGGCACCAGGTACTGTCCTTGGAAGAGAGTATAACTTCTAGTGCTGTGGAAATAGCACCCGCGTTTGGCAATTGTAATGCAGAATTTAACACCTCATCGTGTGGCAATTCTAATGAAGAATTTAATAGCTCATACTGATGGCAGCTTTCAATCTCAAATATTGCTTTGAGGGCGTGTCTTTGCCTGTTACTGTTTTCAAAACAATTCAGAAGCATTTTCTCACGTTCAAGCCGATTAAGTTCATCAGCTGCCGCCACATCCTTTTGAAAACGATCATCCAAGGATATGGATTTCAAAAGTTCCCAATCCCCCAACGCTGCAGCGAGCTTTGGGACCAGATGGTTTGAGGAAGGAAAACCTTCGATGCATTCGAGGAAATGCAAAATCTCATTGGTCTCAAAGGAAAGACGTACAACATGCTTATCGGAATGCTTTTCAAGCAAGCCAGCATTTTGTAGTTCATCAAAAGCAAGTAAAACAGTATCGATTGAGGGATGCAATTCAATGACACGCTGTTCCCAGATCTCGGGTTGTTTAAGTGACTTTAGAAAGATATTGTAGAAATAATCATCGAACCAATCGGCTGTGTCATCGAAAAAATCGACGTCGATACACTCTCCAGAAATACGATTCTTGAGACGGCAACCTCTTCCATGGAAGTTGTACTTCCAATCTGTATCACCAGGAACTAATCCATGTTTTTTAATGGGTGGGTGAGCGAATGCTCCAGCAGCTGCGATCGCAACGGGATCACCATCCAATTTAAACCGCACACACTCGAGAACAAACTCCTGGCGTTGTCGATGTTTAACAAGAGAACATAGCGTCCAAAGTCCCCAGGGAGAGATAGGGAGCGGATTTGAAAGGCAATGGTGAATGAAACGTTCCACGTCACCTGAATCAAGGCAGCCAGCGATCCGGTTCTGGATTTCTTGGAAAAGCACGTCACTCCCTTGGTTCCATAGACGGATTTCAGTTTTTAGCAAAAGCGGCTTCAACACTTTACTGGCAACATTATATGTCATTACTCAATATATGCAAATCGTTGTAAAACGACGCAAGCCCTTGCTTATTTGCCCCGTAACTCGAGAGTTTCTCCTTAGAATTCCGTGCGATTTTCCCAAGTTATTAGAACTGAGTAAATTCCAGTCAGTGTTGGTGACGATTGACGCGATGGGATCTCAGATAAAAATTGCGACGAAGATCATTCTGGGAGGCGCGGACTGAAGTATGACGCGATCACTCCGCAACTTTGTAAATCGGGACACAAAATCGACACACTCCATCAGATTATATTCTCCACCTACTTTCGAGACGCCCCCATTCGAGAATGCGATCTGCTTCAATTTGCTGGATTTCCAAAAGGCAACGAGATAATATCATATAACTTGAATCTTATCAGACTGTCC
>NZ_CALEMX010000466.1 GCF_937910335.1 uncultured Gimesia sp.
CAGATCTATTATGCGTGCAGCCGGATGCAAAGAAAAGTCCGGCAGAATCCGGGAATCAAGTAACTTGTTGAATTTCCACTCAATTCTGATTGAATTGCTGATCGCGCGAATACACAATACATATTGTAATTTTCCTTACTAATTTTCTCAGGAGCCATCATGCAAACAGAGTCTCTCGCGCACAGACGTCAATTTTTAAACCGCGTTCTTCAAGGTTGCGTGGCCGGCTCGCTGGTTCCTTCCTTCAGTTCGCTGCTGGCAGATGGAAAAAAAGAGACATCCCGCGGCATTCCTGCCGTTCCCGGGAAGCTGTCTGTCAAACTGCGAAAACGCACAGCGAAGTCACCCGCCAAACCGATCAATGAAACTGCAGAATGGAATGCATCGGAAACCGCCATTATCATTTGTGATATGTGGGCCGACCATCCCTGTAAGCTGGCAGCGCAGCGGGTGGATCGCATGGCACCGAAGATGAATCGGGTGATCTCAGAAGCACGCGATCATGGCGTTGCGATAATTCATGCTCCCAGTGGTGGAATTGAACTCTATGAAGATACTCCTTTTCGCGCCCGAATTAAAAGAGCCGCGTTATTAAAACCACCTGTTCCCATTCAAAGCTGGTGTTATCTGAATCCCGAGAAAGAACCTCCGCTCCCGGTCGACGATTCAATCAAGCGCTCTACCGAATCGAGTATTCGTGGCTGTGATGATCCCGAAGCGAATTACAAAAAGAATACGGACCGGCATCAACATGCGGCAATCAAAATCATCGGTCACGATGTCATCAGCGCGAACGGGCAGGAGATTTATAATTTTCTGGAACAGGAACAACGAAAGAACATTGTCATCATGGGCGTGCATACCAATATGTGTGTTTTAGGTCGTCCGTTTGGAATTCGTCAGATGAGATATCTGAATAAAAACGTGGTGCTGTGCCGCGACTTGACGGATGCATTATATGATCCCCGAGATCGGCCTTATGTAAGTCATACCCGAGGCACGGAAATGATCATCGAACACATTGAAGAGCATTGGTGCCCTTCGATTCTCGGACGCGATTTGACCAAGGTCATTCCGGGGTCGAACAATCCGGATAGCTGAGAGGCATTTATTCGGAATTTCCCAGAAACTCGCCGACCAGACGGCCGCTGGTAATGGCCCAGGCGATGTGCAGGCCGTGTCCCCAGAGAACCTGTCCGCCCATTCCATTACAGCCGATGGCGTATAAGCCGGGGATCGGGTTCTCGTTTTCGTCGAGTGCCTGCAACCGTTGATTGATGGCAACGCCCCCTTCGGTGGTTGTGAAATAGGCTTTGGCAGGCCCTAGTAAAACCCATCGATTTCCTGTCAGTGGGTGGATATCTCCCGTGCGTCCACAGGGATCGGCTTTCTCGCCGGCAGCGTACTGATTGAATTGTTCAATGGCTGCGGTTAAATGTTCGACGTTCAAATTTCGCTGTTGTGCCAGTTCCTGCAATGCAGGGGCTTCGCCGCTGACATCGGGACGTAACTTGAGATAATCATTCACGTATGCATATGCAATTTTTGGGGCCGTCGAAATAAAATGTGGCCACTGACTATAGTGGGCGGCGATGCGTTGATCTAACAGAATAAAGGCTGCTTTTCCGGTCTGCTCGGAGATCGCGATTTCGCGTTGCGGCGAATCTTTTTCATTACAGAAACGGTGTCCTTCTGAATTCACCAAAATCGCTCCGTCGTCAAACAACGAATTTTCGGGGTGCTGCCAGGTTAAGAGCAGTCGTTTGATGCGCCAATTGATCAGTGCTTGTGGCAGGTAGGGGACCAGTCGTCCCATCAGTTTTGCGAGGAGACCACTGGTGGGTAGAAGTTGTTCAAAAGGATCACCGGGAGGGGGCACAAAACGGAGTTCCGGGCCGTAAGTAATCTCCATATTCAGGAGTAAAGCGCCGACTTGTTCTGCGAGGAGATGGCCATCCCCACAGGCTTTTGGATTGACGCCTTCAATGGCTTTGAATTGATGACCTTTAAAACGACTGATGATTTCCGGTGCATTCGCGTAATCTCCTGCTGCCAGGACAACGCCCCGTTTTGCACTGATTACTTTTCGTTCTCCGCCAATTGATGCGACGACACCTGTGATGTGTTTCCCATCAGACATGAGTTCGAGCACCGGCGCATTACAAACAATGGTTCCTTTCCGCTTCATAATTTGAGATTGGAATGCAGCGATATAAGCTTTCGCATTCGGCACAATATTGTGCATGCGGGGAACACGATTGGGTGGTTCCGGATTGGGTCCGTGAAAGTATAACCCCATGCCGCGGAGCCACTCCAGTGTTTCTGCAGTCTGACCCAGAAAGAAACGCCGCAACTCATTATTACTTTGGTTTTCAATTTCCGGTATGGCGAATTTCCCGGCATCTTCTTCATGAGCATCAGCGCTGTCATCAATTCCGGCTTCGCGCTGCATGCTGGTTCCATTGGCCGTAAAGGAACCGATGGCCATGCCGGTGGTACCGCCGAGCTGAGGCTGTTTTTCGAGAACCAATACGCTGGCGCCCTTCTCCAGCGCACGCAGTGCAGCCGCCAGACCACTGCCGCCTCCGCCCACAATAATCACATCGTACTCGGATAACATGTTGCCACTCACTGCTGGAATTCTATGCTTAAGATGATTCAATCGTACCAGAAACAAGCCTCCAATGGAAAACGTTTACAGTATGCCAGATGCTCATCCTGTCTCTATTTCGAACCCTATTAAACCAACAGAATATAACGGTTAAAACTGGTATTGAGAAAATCGTAGTGTTGGGCTCTTTTCGATGTCGAAAGATTATTAAGATTGTTGACTTATATGTGACCCCGAAGTATGATCTATGCTTGTCCACTAACTCTTGCCTAAACGCGTACGACTGCTCCCTCCAGATAAGAATTGTCGGCCATGCGTCAATGTTCCATCCTGATCTCTGTCGCCTGTTGGATTATCGCGATCTCGTTCTATGCAGTGGGACCGGTCTGGGGTGCAAAAAAACCGGCTGGTAAATTGGCTCACTCCAAAATGGACGCCAAACAGCGGGCCTTTTTTGAGAACAAAATTCGTCCGGTCCTCGTCAAGAAATGTTATTCCTGTCATTCCTCAAAATCAGAGGAACTGGGAGGCAAGCTCCGCATGGATACGCGTGATGGCATGCGCGTCGGAGGCGAATCGGGTCCTGCCTTTGTGGAAGGGCGGCCGAAAGAAAGTCTTCTGATTCAAGCCTTGCGTTACGATGGTCTGGAAATGCCGCCGAACGAACCGCTTCCCAAAGCTGTCATCAACGATTTTATAACCTGGGTCAAAATGGGTGTACCCGATCCGCGTATCGATCACCCTTTGATTGCAAAAAAGCCAACGATCGAAACGGCGGTCACGAATCCCGCACTCTGGTCGTTTCAGCCGGTCGCTCACCCTGATCTACCCTTGGTGCAAAATGAAAGCTGGTGCTATGATCCGCTCGATCATTTTATTCTCTCGCGCATCGAATTTGCTGAATTCACTCCCACACATGATGCTGCTCCGGTGAGACTGGTACGGCGTCTCTATTTTGATCTGATCGGCCTTCCCCCCTCTGCAGATCAGGTCGAGTCATTCATTGCCGATTATCAACAACGTCAACAACGGGCCGTCGCTGCTCTGGTAGACGAGTTACTCGTTTCACCACATTTTGGAGAACGCTGGGGACGACACTGGTTAGATGTAGCCCGTTATGGCGAATCCAATGGCAATGATGGCTTAAGCCGCAACCCTACGTTTCCTCATGCCTGGCGGTATCGTGATTATGTCATTCAGGCTTTGAACAACAATGTGCCTTACGATCGTTTTCTGACCGAACAGATTGCCGGAGATCTGTTGCCCGCGGATTCTCCCGAAGAACGCGACCGACTGCTGGTCGCAACCGGTTTTTTGGCGCTGGGTTCGAAACCGGCAAAAGCGATGAACGTCAATTTTGATATGGATGTCGTGAACGATCAGATTGATGTGGTTAGCACAGCAATCATGGGGCTTAGCGTGGCGTGTGCGCGTTGCCATGACCATAAACATGATCCGATTCCTACCAGTGACTATTACGCGCTGGCCGGCATTTTCCTCAGTACTGAAACCATGTGGGGTTTTGCCGCCAATCAACCATTAACAGCGCCGGAAACTCCCCTGCATGTCCTGAAGTCGAAGAACGTCTATGTTCATCCGCCGGACAGCGGTGCGAAACCGGTAATCGATAAGTATACTTTATCGAGAAAAAAGAAGCCGAAAAACGTCTACCCTGCCGGCACAGCGCTGGCAATGGGGGTCCGTGAAAAGAAAAAGCTGGTCGACTGCAAAATTAATATCAAAGGGGAATCCAAGAAACTGGGTCCCAGTGTACCTCGCGGATTTCTATCGGCCTGTAAGATCGAACAGCCTCCTAAAATTACAGCCAAGTCGAGTGGTCGTCTGCAACTGGCCGCGTGGCTTACCTCTGCAGATCACCCGCAGACCTCGCGGGTGATGGTCAACCGGATCTGGCAGCATCTGTTTGGTCAGGCATTGGTTCGCACGCCTGATGATTTTGGCGTGTATGGCGAACGCCCCACCCATCCCGATTTGCTCGATCATCTGGCGACCCGCTTCCGTACCGAAGGCTGGTCCCTCAAACAAATCATTCGTGATATCGTGCTGAGCCGAACGTACCAGCTTAGTACTTTTTGTGATGAGCAAATCCGGGAGTCAGACCCCGAGAATATATTCCATTGTCGGCACAATCGACGTCGACTGGATGCCGAATCGTTAAGGGACAGTATTCTGTCTGCCAGTGGTCAGCTTAACAGAGAACCGGGCCTGGGCTCAGTCATCGCGAATGTGGACGAGATGGTTAATAAAGCAGGTAACCTGCATCTGCCCTGTAATCACCGCAGCATTTATCTTTGCATGCTACGTCATGCCGAACCATCGGAACTATCAGCCTTTGACCTGCCCGACTCGACACGACCTGTGGGGAAACGAAACGAAACGACATTGCCGACACAGAGTTTATTCCTGATGAACAGTTCGTTTCTGATCGCACAGGCGCAACTCTTTTCCAAAGAGATTCTGGCGCTCTCTGACCTGGATGATACGGACCGCGTACATCAGGTTTACCGTCGGGCGTTGAATCGCGTTCCACAGTCGTCTGAACTCCAGCGGGCTTTAGCTCTGATTAAGAATGTAGACGCCGAACTGAAAACAAAGATTTCCCAGGAAGAAATTCGTCGTGTGACAGTCTGGGCCACACTCTGCCAGGCCTTACTGACTTCGAATGAATTTCGTTATGTTGATTAAAGACAAGAGCGACACATGAAAAACGATCACAACCAAAGGAACAATGTTATGCCGGGAATGTCACGTCGCGAACTGTTAAGTTCCGCCTCTTGTGGTTTTGGCTATCTGGCGCTGGCGGCCTTATGTGGCCAGAACTCGTTTGCCCGTGAATCGTCTGGCATCGCCAATCTTTCTGCCAAGGTACCGAAGCTTCCCGCTCGTGCCAAACGTGTGATCTTTCTCTGCATGAGTGGTGGTCCCGCGCAACTGGATACATTCGATTTCAAACCACAAACTGGCAAAAAGAAACATGCAGGCTCGGTTTTCAATTTTGCGCAGCATGGTGAGAGCGGTCTCTGGATTTCAGAACTCTTGCCGGAAACCGCGAAACACGCCGACAAATTGTGTGTATTGAATGGCATGCATGCGGATACCTCGAACCATGCACAAGCATTTCTGCAACTGCATACCGGTGATCGACTACGTCCGCGCCCCAGTCTGGGTTCCTGGGTCGTTTATGGATTGGGTACCGAAAACCAGAATGTTCCCGGATTCATCAGTCTGTATCCTTCCAAGCCATCCGTTTATTCCAGTCAGTTTCTGCCCCCCATCTATGAGGGCACTCCGATTGGTCTCAACACCACGAATATGTCAACGGCCACGATTGGCAATATCAACAGCGATCATTTGCCGACCTCTGTCAAACGTCGCCAACTGGATTTTGTGCAGGCGATGAATCGTGAGCATGCCACGCTTCGTCCTGATGATTCCCGACTGGATGCCGTCATTCAATCGATGGAACTCGGTTTTCGGATGCAGATGACGGCACCTGAGTTGCTCGATCTCAGTCAGGAAACCAAGTCGACTCTGGAACGCTATCGTGTCGGCCAGGGTAAAACTGCCGGGACCTGTAAAGATTCGGACTTCGGTCGCCAATGTTTACTGGCACGTCGTTTTGCTGAAGCCGGCGTTCGATTTATTGAACTTCATCACGGCAGCTGGGACCAGCACAAAAATCATCGTGCTGACGTTACAGCGAATTGCGAATCGACGGATGCCCCGATTGCCGCATTACTGGAAGATCTGGAACAGCGTGGTTTGCTGGATGAGACACTAGTTGTCTGGGGAGGCGAGTTTGGCCGTCCGGGCCTGGTGCCGGAAAACAAGAAAGACGCGACTGGCCATAACGCGCGGGGCTTCACGTTCTGGATGGCAGGTGGTGGTATCAAGCGTGGTCTGGCTTACGGAAAGACAGACCCTACTGGCGCACGGGCCATTGAAGGCAAAGTTCATTTCCGCGATCTGCATGCCACCATTCTTCATCAACTGGGATTACAACATGACGAATTGAAATTCAAACAAGGTGAGCGGGAATTGCGACTGACGGGCGTCGAAGGCGGAAAAGTCGTAAAAGACATCATTGCCTGATATCGGCTTTCCTCAGATTGGAGCGCAGTTAAAAACACTTCCTGTTTTCATTATCAAATAATCATCTCGGGGTGATGCTATCGAAAATAGATACAATTGGTAAGCCAGAAGCGTCCGGCGACCTGCTCGAATCACGTTGGGAAGATACACATAATGCTCAGTCACAATCGAATTTTCCTGATTCTCTTTTTTCTATTTGTGATTCCTGCGAATTTCTTACAGGCAGCAGAGCGGCCTAACTTTTTGATCATTTTTACTGACGATCAGGGCATGCATGATGTCGGCTGTTACGGCAGCGAAATCCCTACGCCGAACATTGATCAGCTGGCGAAAGAGGGTTTGCTGTTTCGACAGTATTATTCGGCCTCAGCAATATGTACGCCTTCGCGTTTTGGAATATTGACGGGCCGAAACCCAAGTCGTTCGCAAGTTCAATTACTGGGCGCTTTGATGTTTATGAGTCCGGTGGATAAAAATCGCGGGATTCAACCCGGCGAAACCACCATCGCGGAAGTTCTTCGTAAAAACGGATATCAGACAGCTTTGATCGGCAAATGGCACCTGGGGCACGGCGGTAAAGCATTTCTGCCAACGTCCCACGGCTTTGATCTGTTTCGCGGACATACCGGCGGATGTATCGATTATTTCACGATGACGTATGGCAATATTCCCGATTGGTATCACAATCAGCGAATCGTTTCCGAGAACGGTTACGCTACCGACTTAATCACGGAAGAAGCAGAACATTTCTTGAAAAACCAAGAGACTAAGGAAAAACCGTTTTTTCTATTCCTGTCTTATAATGCCCCTCACTTTGGTAAAGGCTGGTCCCCCGGTGATCAAAGTCCGGTCAATATTATGCAGCCCCGAGGTTCGGATTTGAAACGGGTAGGGAACATTCAAGATAAAGTCCGGCGTGAGTTTGCCGCGATGACCGTGGCGCTGGATGATGGCATTGGACGCGTGATGACGAGTCTCAAAAACAACGGGCTTGATCAAAATACTCTGGTCATTTTCATGACAGATCACGGCGGTTCTTATGTTTACGGTGGCAGTAACCTTCCCTTTCGGGGGGCTAAAGCCAGCTTGTTTGAAGGAGGAATTCGCGTTCCCTGTATTATGCGCTGGCCGGGTAAAATCCCAGCGGCTAGCGAAACAAACGAAGTCACCTGGGCTCTTGATTTGTTTCCCAGTCTCTGTCACTTTGCAAATGTTGACACGGACGGATTGACCCTGGATGGCCAGAATCTTTCCGGCCTGCTTACTCAGCAAACGCCTGTCGGGCCGAGAGAATTGTTCTGGCAGCTCGGACCGCATAAAGAATTAAAGCGTGGGCGTTGGACCGCATTAAGACAAGGGGACTGGAAATATATCCAAAACGAAGCAGGTGAAGAATTTTTATTCGAGCTCAAATCCGATCCTTACGAGAAACAGAATCAGATAACGAATCAAGCAGACAAGCTACAATCATTTCAGAAACGCCGAGATGATCTTGTGAAAACGTTGTCCAGTAAATTCTAAAAAACATCAAACGCGCATAACATGAATTGATTTATTGATCGAAAGAGTTAACGTAGAGTTTCGCTCAGAACAAATTGAATTCGGCAATTTCGGAAAAGATGAGAGATTCATGTCACAGCATGTAAAAAAGAGTTTCGGCTTTTTAAAGACGACAGCCATTGGGGGGTTAATTTTTCTATTGCCCTTGATCGTGATCGGTGCATTAGTTGGTCAGGTCGTTCCGATTGTCATGTCATTAGCAGGTGTGTTATCGGAATATATTCCCGTCAAGACACCCTCGGGCATTGCCATGCTGGTTGCGATTTCGATTGCCATCGTCCTGCTGATGTGTTTTGCAGCCGGAATGGTTGCCCGCTGGTCGATTGGCAAAAAGCTGTCTAAATTCATCGAAAATAATCTCATTCTTTTGTTTCCCCGATATGCGATCTACCGCGAGCAGCTCAAAGGTAGTATTGGCGGTGATCACAACAAACCTGTCATGATTCCCGTGCTTGTACGATTTGATGATGTCACACGTGTCGCCTTTGAAGTCGAACGGACAGAGGGGCCTCTTGTTTCACTCTACCTTCCCGGATCGCCTGATCCCTGGTCTGGGTTCGTGATCTTTATGGCGCCCGATCGCGTGGAACCTATGAATATTCCGTTTTCCGAAGCGCTGGGAATTTGTGAGCGCATGGGCCGCGAATCATTGCACTTACTAGATCCACAAAAGTCTCTCCCACAAAATAAATGACGTTTCCGTTTCGCCTGGTCCCGGCCTGTTGTAAAATAAACTATTGAATTATTGAAATGATCCCAGCTTCCCTCTTTCATCAGTGAGAGCCTGCCATGCCCGTTCATTTGCCTGCCCAGAACCGCCGTCAATTCCTGCTCACTTTAGGTGCAGGATTTGTGAGTTACTCAACTGGCGCGTTTGCCAATGAAACACAATCTGAAATCGTTTATCTTTTGAACGATACACATATCGGCGAGAAGCATCCCGAGAACTCGCCCGTTCCCAGCCATTTGAGGCAGGTGGTCAATGAATTGACAAATCTGAAACAGAAACCCGCCTGTGTGTTGATCAACGGAGATCTGGCGTTAAAAGATGGTCAGCCCGGCGATTATCGTCATTTCGCCAAACTGATTCGCCCTCTGCATGAAGCCAAAATCGATACACATCTGACGCTGGGCAATCACGATGAACGCGATGTTTTTTATGATGTGATGAAAGAAGAACGGCCCGAGTCTCCCCCTGTCAAATCGCGGCATATTTCTGTTGTACAAACCAAATACGCAAACTTTTTTCTGCTCGATTCGCTGCACAAAACGATGGTAACACAGGGAACGCTGGGCAAAGAACAACGAACCTGGTTAGCGAATGCACTGGATGCGCATGCCGATAAGCCGGCGATTATCGTTACGCATCATAATCCGCGTCTGGGTGGAGACCCGCTCCATTTTCCCGGAGGGTTAACCGACTCGGTTGAGCTTTGGGAAATATTAGCAAAGCGTCCCCAGGTGAAAGCTTATGTACATGGGCATATTCACCATCGCAGTCACGCCGGGCATCAAGGCATTCACATTATCAATACGCCGGCGACTTCTTATGTGGGCAATCGTTCTCTCTCGACTACAGGCTGGACGGTCGCCAAACTGAGTCCGCATAGCATCACGCTGACGACGCGTACCAATGATGAGAATCATGCCTGGAATCAGAAAACGAAAACACTGAAATGGCGTTGAAGCCAATTCGAAAACGTCGATTATTTTTGTCGGGGTAATTTCAAGTGCATCTGTTTTTGCCCCCGGACTACAGTGACTTCAGTTGTCTGGCCGGGCTTTAATTCATTGACACCGTAAGCGAGAATATCTGTCTCACGAAGTAGATCATTTTTACCATCGAATGAAATGATCACATCACCTGCTTTAAAACCTGCTTTTTTTGCAGCGGCATGTGCTCCATATTGGCCTAAACGCCTGATTCTGAGAGCCATTTTGTTCTTAGCCGTTATCCCGGCATTTTTACGTTGCGCTTTGGTCGCCTGTTCAAGAACAGCACCGCCCAGCACCATTCTGCGCATGGGCCAACTGCTGACTCGCCAGGATAGATCATCCTTTCGCTTCCAGCCTGTCGGCAGATCAATCGTCAGATGACGCTGCTTTCCCTGACGAGCAATGACGGCCTGCAGTTGATCTTTTTCGCTGGCATGATGCAGTACCCATTGGACATCGGCAATGGAAAGCAGAGGCTGTCCCGCTATCGACAGGATCTCATCGCCCTTCTGAAAACCGGCCTGCGCTGCAATCGAATTGGGTTGAATCTCTTTCACAACCGCTTTTCGTTTCGGGTCCAAAATCAATCCCAGGATTTTGGGGTGTGGATACTGAAATAGAATCTGTTCGGGAAGCGGTTTCTGTTCTCTTAAATAGAAATCTCGCTGGGCATCGCCGATTTGATGGCAGTGGATACAACTCTTGACGATATCCTTTTTCTCATTGATTTTAGACCGATATTTTCCAGCCAGCATCGGGTACTTTTCGGGAGACGCCACATCGGGTCGTTTACCTGTCTTACCTTTGAGTGATGCTTTTATCGCGTCATAATTTGCATGCAACTTCAATGCCCCCTGCATTGCTTTCGAGAGCGCTTCTATCGAAACATCTTCGGACCAGAGCGTATGATGTGAGCGAGTGCCAAAGCGCCCATAAATGGTTCGGTCTGCATTCAGTAGAAACACCGCGAACGATTGATCATAGTCGTATTGAAACAGAGACAGATCCAATCCGTTTGTGGAAATCTGCCGGACTCGCACAAACTGATCCATCAATGGCTTAAGCTGAGGATCTTTCTCCATAAGATCTTCATCAAGTTTCACACATTCCTCACAGGGAATGCAGCGCAGGACTACGAGCAATGGTTTGTTTGTTTTTTTCGCCTGCGCAAAACCTTGCGCGAGATCGTTGTAGATCCAGTAGCCGCTCGATTGAACACGCTCTCGATCTCGCTTCACTTTTTCTTCACGCGTTTGTGCCTGTGAGAATGACGTCGTTGTAAGAATGAGAACAGTAAACAGGAAAATTCTGCTCAGCATCGACTCGTCCCCTGTGACAGAAAGTTCGTGGATGTGAATAATCTATAACAAACTAGAGAATTATCCCAGTAAATTCTCTCCACCATTTTCTTTTTGATGAATGGTAACCGGCCAACCTGTAAATTGATTCGCGGCTTTGCCATCGGTGGCATCGACCTTGAAGCGATAGCAATTGAGTGTGTAGGTTTTTTCTTTGGGATCGATCAAGATCAGGCCGAAACCACTTCCCTTCTGATGTGCCAGATCGTAACGGTTCTTTTCCGTACCCGGTTCAGGATTTCCGACCGCGTAGACATAAGCCTTGTTGCCGAAACCGTCCAGGTATTCGCCCGTATTGGCCTGACCATGTTGAGGACGATTTTCGTGTGTCATGTCGACTTCGTCCGGTCTCCACCAGCGGGGATATCCGGCTGAGATCGCGGGAGTGCAGAATGACCAGCAACTGTCTCTCTGTTTGTCGGCACCATATTGTGAAAGTGTTGTCAAATGCTGATCGCCGTTGATATGCAGAGGCATCCCTTTACGGAGGATACGAACCGTTCGATTGCGGGCGGTCTGAGGCCAACCGCCGGCATCCAGGTCGGCTTTGAGATATCCATTATAACCGCCATGATGAGTGGCAACTCCGGAAAAGACAGTCTGACTGAGTAAGACTTTGATGTTGTGTGCCCGCCAGTCATTGCACCAGTGTTCGAGAAATTTTTCCTGTCGCTCACCTAGCAGTTCCAGTCCTGGTTTATCCAATTTCGCTGTATCAAAGTTCGGGTCGGTAACATGATCTGCTCTGCCACTTCCCGTATCAACGTGTTCCGGTCCACTCTTAAATTGCCGATCTCCCAGAATGGCAAAACCGACGCCGCCATAAACCATGTCTCCATAATAAACGCTGATATTTTGTTTGCAGGGTGTTGGATCAAAGTAATCAGGATGATGTCCGGCACAGGTTTTGTGAACCACGTTGACCATCCGCGCCGGTTCGCGGTAGCCGCCTTTCGAGGAAGTTGAGCCTTCTGTCATTTTCATGCCCCCTTCTCCCCAGATGTTTCCCTGGAACACATCATGGTCATCGGCAATGCAAAGGGTGGGACGGTCCCGCATGGCTTCACCAAAGGCCCAGCCATGCATGTAGAATTTACGGAGGTAGTTGAGAATCGCTGGTTTCGCGGGATCTCGGATCAAGCCGAAACCACCATGATCTTCGTACAATTGATCGCCGGAGAAATACAATAAATCGGGATCGACTTTCAATAAATTATTCGCCACGGGTTCATAAGGGAATCCGTAGTCCTTCTGGCAAGTTAATGCCCCAAGTCTTAAAGGTCTTCCTTCGGGGTTGGAACGAATAATGCCGGTTCGCTCGTTGGTACTCTCTGAACCATCGGTCTGTTTTTCCCGATAAACCAATTTGAATGGTGTGGTCTGTTTCTCATTCCAGTGGGGAATACGGAAAGTAGCGGTCCAGGCGTCGGTATCCAGTGGTGCGGTTCCCAGCGATTTCCAATCGCCGTCCTGTTCAATCAGCAGTTCGACATCCTTGTTATCCTGTTCGCCTAAGGGTCCGGTGAGCGCACTGATTTTCATGACGAAGCCCTCCGCGCTGCGTGAATCGCTCAGAGTATACTGGGACCATAAAATCGGACCAAACTTATGTTCGGGTGAAACCGTGAACGCGTCCCCTGAAACTGACCAGTCACTGAAACGATAGCGGGCTCCGATCTTGCGTTTAAAACGGGGATCGAAGTTACTGACCAACGCGATATTTCCCAGCATGGCCTGTGGCGGAAATAGTTGGGAGAAGCTTCCCAGCGGTTTATCAGAATTCGATTCCGAGACCATCAAAGTCAGTTTGTATTTCTCCCCTTCCAGTGTTCCAATGAGAGTCAAAACACAGTCTTTAACATCAACAGGATGAGCCAATTTTTTTTGCTTATTGCCGAGAACCAGAGATCCGTCTAACAAACCCGCCTTGATGCCCCCTTTCGCAAAACAGTTGCTGCGATATTCATTCAAGTCGCTTTTTACACCCACGCGAAATCCAACGCCACCATCCTGCTGTTTGAGTTCTACTTGACTTACATGGACCGACATATTGAAACCGGCGTTTGTGTTGGTCAGTTGATGAGTGACAAGTTGAATATTGCGGCTGCCCGCTGTTGTCTGGCATTCGGCGGCGCCATCTACTATGCGCCAATCTTCCATCGGATTGGCCCAGAATTCTTCTCCCAGCCAGACCCGGTCATGCGTTTTCTTCCAGCGACCGACTACGGAAGACTTGCTGGTATTTTTCTCTTGAGTCGCGGATACCGGCTTCTTCAATCCGAGAACCGTTGTTCCCAAGGCAAACAATTTTAAAGCCATCCGTCGGGTAAGCGATTGCATTTAATATTCTCCCTCTACGCACAATCAGCCGAAAGCATCGGCTGTGATGAATAAGACATGAATTAGAGTTGTCTAGCCATTATTAAGGGCGCAGCGGGCTTTGTCTAGCGTAGCTCCCTCAGGAACGATTGCTTAAACTTCTTTCGAAACTCGTACTGGACTTAAGGAGCTTTCGTTGCCACTTTTTCAGTGACACCTGCAGGCTCTGTAACTGTAACTTTGACTTTGGAATCACCAGCTAATTTGATTAGGTCAGGCAAGTCATAAACTTTTAATGCACCATGAACCGTGTTAATTAACTGATTATGCGTTTCCGGGGTCTTCACGACCTCTCCCCAGGAAGGTACCATTTGGCTCAAATTGACCTGTGAGAATTGTTCCGGTTCTAAAGCGGCCGCATGCAAGGCGGGGATCGCCGTTTCACCAATGGCCTTGAGTTCAATTTTACGTGGCTTGTCTTTTGACTGATATTCGGAAAGAAATCGTGCTGAGACGAGAATATCTTCCGCTCGGAGTTTCACGACCGAATCACCTAACAGAAATGCCAGCGCAAATTCATGGTAGTTCGGTCCAAGCAATCCGTGCGCCCAACCGATACGACGATTATTCTTACGTGCGGTTTCACCGATGCAACGAACGTCGAGCGCCATGACGACATCTCCGTTTTTCATCCGTTGTTCAATTTTTCCTCCCGGTGCGGCATCGATTTGCTTCCCAGCTCCGTTGAGATACAGCACGATCACGCCCGTTGGATCATCGGGGTGAAACAAAAGTGCGGGCAGAGGTACGCCATGTTCGGGAGTGAGAATCATTTTCTTGATATGATACCCCTGACGCTTGATAGTGCCGACTTCTTTAAATTCCGGGCGATGGAGCGCGGAGAGTTTTGTAATCTGACTCATTTTTCGCACTTTTTCACGGGCGGTTTTTAAATCAATGGTTTTCCAGAGAGCATTGCGTTCTTTTGCCAATTGTTGATTAATTTCATCGTTGATCTCAAACACAGATCGTTCGCCGGCGTCCAGCAGGATTTGTCCTGATTGTGAACACTGTAATTCTTCATAAGTAAAGACGGGAAGATCCCCTTCGAAGATGGTATTTTCTTTATTCAACAGCCAGCGACTCATCCAGCGTGCAGTTCCCTCACGCAGTTTTAGACCAAATCCGTGTGGAGCATCCGCTTCAATCAGGTCAACACGTTCCGCATAACCCATGCGTGTGTAGAAGCGTTTGGCTTCGCGAAATAATTTCCAGGTACCTTCAATCTTAAACGTGCTATCATGGGTGGCCGCACAAATCAACGTCGGTTTGGGAGCGCGCATCAACGTGAAATTGGGGATGTCTAATCCGTAAGCCAATTGACCAAAGATGATCTGCTCGCCATCTTGAGGGCCATTGAAATCAATCAAAGATTGATACATGGTTGAGTAGCAACCGGGTGCCGCACATTGAATCCGATCGTCAAGAGCCATCAGATAGCTGGTGAGTGTGCCACCACCCGAGTTTCCCGTACAACCGATTTTCTTTGGATCGATGTCAGGCCGGCTGACTAAATAATCTATGCTCCGCATTCCGTCCCAGATTCGATAACGGGCCGCGTTGCTTCCGAGTGGAATCGAACTGACCGACATTAGAGTGTGTTCTGCGGTGCAGTAGAACTGTACCTGAGGGTGAGGGGGACGGTAACGTTTTGTGCCTCGAAAAAATTCATTGGGTTGTTTCGAAAGAACTTGATACCGTTCACCCTGGCCGATCGGGTCATAACACATCGCCGCCATCCCATTTTGAGCGAGCAACATACATACTCTCTGATAACGGTCGTCTGCTTTCCCATCATGGCTGTGCCCGCAAGGGACAAGCACACCTGGATAGGGAGGCTTGGTGTTGGGCAGATAAAGATTGGCCGTTACGTGATGGCCGGGCCAGCTTTCATAAATTACGTTTTCAACACGAAAGCCATTCCCTTTCAATTTACCAATGACACGAGGATTCAAGGGTGTCTTTTCGGGAAAACCGCCGATCTGTTTGCGAAAGAATTCTTTCATTCGTTTCTGATAGGCCACACAGTCTGCAGGCGTTTTCAATGCTTCATAAGCGGCTGTGCGTTTTGCAGAGGCTTCATAACTCTGTTGTTGGAGCGCGTGATAAACGGGCCCTTTTTCCGCTACATTGCCTGTCGCCTCGGGCAGCACATTCAAAACTTCTGCTGCTTCAGAATAAACAGAGACAGCGAGTATAGAGCAAAGAACAATCATCGAAAACAGGCGATGCATGGCTAGAGACCTCAAATGCAGGAAATTTAGGGCAGGTGATGTTTTAACGGTGGGACTTCTCTACAATTCTAACGATCAGACTACCCGGACTCAACCATTGAATCAATCTGAGGCCCTGGATTGACAATTGAGATCACAACTCAGAAAACCCTGAGCTTGCGGGAATCCTTGTACTTTTCCAATAGTAACATCGACAGACTGACCGCTTTTCTATTACTCTATGCTGGAGCTCGGAGAGACTGCAGGCTGATGTATTCTCTCGATTCATTTTCAACCCACGTTTCTTCACATCGGGATAAACTTTGCCATGAATTCGGGACGGACATCGAAGGATAATACGATTCAAAAAACGGGGACCTTGCTGATTGAAGATCCGCTTTTGAATAAGGGGACCGCATTTACCGAACAGGAACGGCAGGATTATGGATTGCTGGGATTGCTGCCTCCCCACGTTGATACGCTCGCCGAGCAGGTTGAGCGTGCTTACGAAGCGTTCTCTGAATTTCAGATCGATATCGACAAGCATATTTTTCTAAGGCAGCTTCAGGATGAAAACGAAACGTTGTTCTATCGCTTGCTGCTCGAGCATATCACTGAAATGATGCCCATTGTTTATACGCCCGTAGTTGGATTAGCGTGCCAACGTTTCAGCCATATCTATCGTCGCGCACGGGGGATCTTTATTTCGTATCCCGAGCGTGATTCTATGGATGCGATATTTGATAATGTCAAACATGATGTCGATGTAATCGTGGTAACCGACGGCGAACGCATTCTAGGTCTCGGCGATCAAGGAGTCGGCGGCATGGGCATTCCGATTGGTAAGTTATCGCTTTACACTTTATGCGGTGGGGTTGATCCCGCGAAAACATTGCCGATTGTGCTGGATCTGGGAACGAATAATCAGGAACGACTGGATGACCCACGCTATATCGGCTGGCGAGAGAACCGGATCAAAGGCGCGGAGTATGACGCATTTATTGGGCAATTTGTAGACGCCGTCAAGAAACGGTTCCCCGATGTGCTTTTACAGTGGGAAGACTTTGCTTCCGTCGATGCCGAGCGGATTCTCGATAAGTACCGTGATGATCTTTGTACGTTTAATGATGATATTCAAGGCACGGCGGCTGTGACTACGGGAACAATCCTGGCCGCGATTGCTGCCTCTGGTGCTGAGTTGAAAGATCAGCGGATCGTGATGCTGGGAGCTGGTTCTGCCGGCGTGGGGATCTGTTTACAGTTGAAGCAGGCTATGCTGCTTTCCGGTATGAATGAAGTTGAAGCCCGAGCCCAATTTTATGTGATTGATCGTGACGGTCTGTTACATACGGGCCGCTCTGATTTGGATGACTTACATCAGCAGTTGGCGCAGTCACCTGAAAACCTGAAAGAGTGGGACTGCGATGTATCGGGAGCGATCTCGTTTGCGGATGTTGTCAGAAATGGCAAACCCGGAGTGCTGATCGGAGCCACCGGACAAACCGGCGCCTTTACCGAAGAGATTATTCGAGAAATGGCGAAACATACAGAACGGCCTGTTATTTTTCCACTTTCTAATCCGACTTCACGTGCCGAGGCTACGCCCGCCGATCTACTGGAATGGACGAACGGCAAAGCGGTGATCGCAACCGGAAGCCCCTTCGATGCGGTCGACTACAAAGGAGTCACACATACCATTGCTCAATGCAATAACAGTTATATCTTCCCGGCGATGGGACTGGGTATTCTGGCATCTCGGGCGCGACGGGTGACCGATTCGATGTTTATGGCAGCGGCGATGGCATTGAAAGAGACTTCGCCAGCGCTCAACGATCCGAATGCATCGCTGCTCCCCTCCTTGACAACGATTCGGGAAGTGGGCCGTCTGATTGCAAGGGCAGTTGTGGAGGCAGCCATTGAAGCAGGAGTGGCTGATTCGGTTTCACTCGATGAAATTGATCAGCGGATTGAACAAACGATGTGGAATCCAGAGTATTAAGAAAAGGTAATCGTGTCATAAACCTTTATGATGTGCGCATTCATTGATAGAAGGAACTTTGATGTCTGAAAATAGTACTACCGTTGGTTCGTATCTTGCTTCGCGTTTGGAAGAAATCGGCTTACAACACTACTTTGCCGTTCCGGGAGATTACAATCTAGTTTTGCTGGATCAGATTCTGGAAAACAAAAACCTTGAGATGATCTCCTGCTGTAATGAATTGAACGCAGGCTATGCCGCCGACGGTTATGCCCGGGCAACGGGTGGTGCGAGCGCGGTATTCGTAACGTTTAGCGTAGGAGGCTTGAGCCTGCTCAACGCGGTCGCCGGAGCGTATGCGGAAGATTTGCCGGTGATTGCCGTCTCTGGCGGTCCGAATACCAATTCGGAAGCGGAATTCGAAATGTTGCATCATACGCTGGGAGGCTTGGATTACGATTATCAGCGCGATATTTTTTCGAAAGTGACTGCGGAGGCAGTGACCATTCGGGACCCGCGAGAAGCACCAGAGCAGATTGATCATGCGATTCAAACGGCTCTCCGCTTTCGTAAACCCGTTTATATTGAAATCGCCTGTAACATTGCATCCGCCGTCACTTCAGATCCGAATGAGAGATCGTTTGGAGGCCCGACGGCCAGCGATCCGCTTTCACTGAATGCCGCTGTCGAACATGCTGTGGAATTACTCAATGCCGCGATCAAGCCTGTTTTAGTATCCGGCGTGAAACTTCGTTCTTTTGGTGCAGAATCTCAGTTTCAGAAACTAGCGGATGCGTCCGGGTATGCCATTGCCAGCATGCCCAACGCAAAAGGTTTTTTTGACGAACAACATCCCCATTATATGGGAACGTATTGGGGTCCCGTTGGTTCTCCTGGTTGTGGTGAGATTGTCGACTCTGCGGACCTCTGCCTCTTTGCTGGCCCTACTTTTACTGACTATACAACAACCGGGCATGCGGCGTTGGTCGATCCTACCAAAGTGATTCAAGCGCTTCCGAATAGCGTGGTTTTTCCTCATCAGACATTCAGCAATGTCAAGTTAGCGGAATTCCTGGAACAACTCGCGACAAAATTGAAGCCCAATGATGGCTCGCTGGTAGCCTACAAACGGATTCAGGAAGAGGTAAGCCCCTTGTCTCCCGGCTCAGCCGAGACGGCGCTTTCGACACGTCAACTGTTTGCGAGGATTCAAAAGATGCTGGGTCCCGACTCGGCAGTGATCGCAGAGACCGGTGATTCCTGGTTTAACGGGATGCAGCTTAACCTGCCTACAGGTTCCCGTTTCGAGGTGCAAATGCAGTATGGATCGATCGGCTGGTCTGTTGGCGCCACGCTAGGATATAGTATCGGCGCGCCGGACCGCCGTCCGATTGCTTTGATCGGTGATGGATCGTTTCAACTTACCGCCCAAGAAGTTTCGACGATGATTCGCTATGGACTGAAGCCGATCATCTTTCTGATTAACAATCGCGGGTATACCATCGAAGTCGAAATTCATGATGGTCCTTATAACACCATCAAAAACTGGAATTACGCCGATTTGGTTAATGTATTCAATGCAGAAGACGGCAATGGTTGGAGTTGTAAGGCGGGAACGGAAGGAGAACTTGACGAGGCGATACAAACCGCTGTTTCACATGACGGCCCTGCTTTGATCGAAGTTCTGATAGACCGTGACGATTGCAGTAAGAACCTACTGGTCTGGGGAGGGCATGTGGCGAAGAACAATGGGCGACCGCCGCGATTCTCATGAGCAGAGAATAATGACTTATCTTCGAGTATGTCTGAAGCGGTTGACTAAATCTTGTTTCAAACCAGGTTAATAGAATTGAATGATAATGGAAGAAGTCTGTGAGCTGCCAGAAGGAAAATTGATACTTCGCACATTGGCGATGCCCGCCGACACGAATGCTAACGGTGATGTTTTCGGCGGTTGGATCATGTCACAAATGGATATTGCCGGCGGAATTCTGTCAAAAGAAATTTCAGGAACCCGTACGGTTACGATCGCCGTTGAAAGCATGAAGTTTATCCGACCTGTCAAAGTGGGAGATGTGGTCACCTGTTATGGAACAATTGAACGAACGGGGACGACGTCGATTACGTTACAGCTCGAAGTGTGGGTCGAGCCGGTGCTCAGACACGAAGATTCCGATTGTCCGTACTTCAAGGTCACCGAAGCCGCGTTTACGTATGTCGCCATCGACGAACATGGCAAGAAAACTGCGATCGTCAAACGCGATTGTTGAACGATGACAATTCCGACTGTTTTCGCATTAAGTTCAATGTAAATTTTTGCGAAAGACATTGCTCTCTGAACGTTTAATGGATTATCACATTCGCTTATTTTTTTTGAGTCGTTGCTGCTTTTAGCAGAGTCTCCAGGCCTTTGATGTACCACTCTTTGCCACACCGATGACCGAGATCAGCGGTCACATGAAAATCAATCAGACTTCGATCAAATCCCTGTTCCGCATTTGCTTCATTCAGGCTCAGGAATAAACGACAGCTGCTTAAGGTATTCACTCGCTCATCATGGTTTCCGATGCAAAAAAACAATTTTTTCCCAGTCAACTTATCAGCATAATTTGTAAGCGCTAATTGGCTTACGATGTTTTGGTCCTTGACTGACTTGAATTCTGCTAGATCTTTCCAGTCCGTTACAGGGGCGAAACCAGCACCAATCTTGAGACGATCATCGGCGGCTAACAGACGAAACGCAAGATATCCATAACGCGAAACACCGGAGACCGCGATTTGATTTTGCTTAACCCATTTACGTTTTAGACACTCATCTAAAACTGCGCGTGCATTTTCAATAAATTGAAGAGTTGGATCTGGTCCTGTCATTACTTTATCTTTAAATACCGTTAAATTGCCTGTGGGGATCGTCGTTGATAAGCAGACAACGCGTTGCCCGTGTTCCCAGAAATACTTCGCAGGTTGATCATAGGGAGGTAACAGACAACTAGTGGGAGAGCCGAGTGTCAGAAGCAAAGCAGGTTCTTTAGCCAAACGTTCCACCGGAGGTGAAACAATAATTGCTGATACTTTTCTTTCGCCTGCCGAAACTGTGAATTCTTCAACTTGAAGACCTGCTTTTGTGAGCGATTCATACCTTTGGTTGAATTGCGCGTTACCTGGTTTATTCTGTGCAGAAACCCGTGATGTATTCAGCAGTATGAGAGGTAGCAGAGAGAGGGCACAAAATAGTTTTCGATAATACATGACTCTTGTCCTTTTATTGTTCTAATCTCACATTTCCCAATTGCATTCGACCTGGAACATTTCCGCGCATCGAATGTTGTAAATTCTAGCGGTACGCTGTTATAGATTCCAGCGTTCGCGATACACCCACAATCCGGCGTCGGTTGTGAGCTGACTACCTGCGCACTCGAGTTTCAAGCGGCTGTCGAAACGGACTCGCAATGTATCGTATTCGGTGTCGCCCTTGGGGTTCCTCGATCACATTGGCATGAAGCGCGTCAAATTCCTCATTCTAACAATTAGCGCAACTCATGTAACAAAACCAGGCACCTAGGCTCGGAAATGTGGGGTTATATAGAAAGACAGGAATCAGCGTGGCGTGTCTTTTGTTGTGGAACTCTCCCGGGTACAATTGAATTGACTTACTGAGTCTGATTGAACACCAATGTACCAGCGAAATATCCGCTTGGCCGAATCAAAATTTCGTAGTCAACGCGTGATGTGTAAGGAATAGATTCTCATGAAAAAAGTTGCGATTATCGGCGGGGGATTCAGTGGGACAATGGCGGCTGTGAATCTAGCCAGATTGAGTACGGGGCCGCTCTGTATTCAATTGATAAATGATAAATACCCATTGGGTCGTGGCGTCGCTTTTGGCACGAAACAAGAGGAGCATCTGTTAAACGTCGCGGCTCGGAATATGTCTGCGGTTCCCGATCATGCAAATCATTTCCTGGACTGGCTCCGAACCCGTGTTGATTATAGTGATCTTCCTGATCCACAACTTCGTGAAACATACGTGCCGCGACGGATTTATGGAGATTATCTGCGCAGTATCTTATCAAACTATATGCAGCCGATTGATTCTCACCATCCTGCTGAAATACAAGTAATTGAGAGTGAAGCAGTCGACGTTGAATTTACCTATGATGGATGCGCGGAAATCACTCTCAGAGATGGGACCTCAATTGAAGCTGATCGTGTTTTGCTTGCAACTGGTAATCAGCCCCCTACCTCTTTAGCGGGTGAGTCATTTTCTCATCCAGCTTATTCACCGGACCCGTGGGGAAACTGGATGGAAAAAATTCCTGATCCAAAAGATGACATCATTATTTTGGGAACAGGGCTCTCAATGATCGATATTTTTTTGACGCTCAGCGAAAAGGAATGGACCGGTAATATCACGGCCATCTCTCATAATGGTATGATACCGCAGGCACACTTTCGCGGAATTGAGTATCCCGATTTTTTACCCTCCGAACCTGAAAATCTGGGTCTTGATAATCTAGTAGAATTACTGGAAAAACATTGCAAACAACTGCAACGGATCGGTGAGAATCCGGGAATCGTTGTCGATCGTCTTCGCCCGCATACCCAACGCATCTGGCAAAAATTTGAGCTTTCGGAGAAACAGGAATTTCTCAAGCGGTATGTTGCACGTTGGAATGTAATCCGCCATCGAATTGCCCAACCGATACACCAGCGTCTTACCGAAGCCATCACAGAAGGTCGATTGCGCGTTCTACGAGGAAGAATTACCGGCCTCAGTGAACATAATGAGAAAGTGCGGGTGAGTCTGCAGAACAAAAAAGGTGAAGAACAGTCGGTCGAGGGTGGGTTGGTCATTAATTGTACGGGGCCGAACAGCGGTTTTTCAAACACCAGTGTACCACTCTTCCAGAATTTATTGAAACGCGGATTGATCCAGCCAGATGAGTTGGACATGGGGATCGACGTTGGTGCCGACTTTGCTGTCATCAACGCAGAGGGAGAGCCTTCTGAATTTTTATTCGCAATCGGTCCATTGATGAAAGGGACGCTATGGGAAACAACGGCAGTCCCCGAACTGCGCGGCCAGGCGATGCGTGTGGCCCAACTCTTATTGGATGATGTCTCAACCGTAACGCCCGGTCACGATTATCGATTCTCAGTCGAAGAAGAACACGTGATCGAATATTATATTTAGTCAATTCGGAAGATCTGTATTCCCAAAAAGTGAATCCATCAACTGAGAAATCGGATAGTGAGATCACTGTCTTTACACCGACCTCATCATCATAGAGTCTGCCGAACTGAGTTAAGTCTGAGTCGCTCGGCGGTGAACAGTGCCCGCGCCCCAATCTGCGCAAGCCACCCTGGCACCCTATGCTTCTTGTGCATTTTCACAGACATTGTAAGTCTGGGTAATCTACATGAACAAAAACGGAGAAAAACGGTCGCTCCACTGAGTTTAAAGAGACTGACTGCGAAGGAAAGTCCGATAAAAATGAGGTTACCATCTGATTGCGCTGAATTAACTCATTCAACCTGGAACTAAGAAAAAAACATATATCAGGAAGCCACATACTATGTCGGTTCCTGATCAAAGTGGCCTGACATGTCCTGTACCAGTGATATCATTTCGAATCTGACCTTCATCAACACCAAAAGAGCCCGTCCGCATGATGCCTCTCTTGCTCCGTCTAGTAGCCGGGATGAATCTACATCTTCCTGTCTAATAACTTCGTTTATTGAAGTGGCAAGTCGCCGGGATACTCATCCTGCGATTTCGACTTCTGGCTTAACATGGGATTATCGCAGTTTGCTTGCAGCAGCTCTAAGCGTTGCTCGCAAACTGAAAGAGGATCCTGAGTATAAACCAGGAAATCGAGTCATCCTGTTGACGCCGAATTCCGTCGAATACGTTGCCGCTTTTTATGGAATCCTGATAGCAAAGTGTATTGTTGTCCCTCTAGCTGCCAATCTGGAGAAGGGTACTCTTGAGAAGATCCTGGCATCTACTGAAGCCACTGTAATGATTATGACCCCACGTATTCTCAAGCGACGCCCTGACCTGCAAAACCTGACAGTAGCTGAAGATCACCCGTCCCGCGAAGTAAATCGGACGAACACACAGGATTCCCTTAGTCAGCTAGCTGCCATTTTTTTCACATCGGGTTCCAGTGGTACTCCGAAAGGAGTCATGCTCAGTCATACTAATTTGATTTCAAACTCTATCTCCATACAAAAATATCTGAAATTGAATGAAACGGAACGTCCTTTATGTATCCTTCCGTTCCACCATGCATTTGGTAATTCTGTTTTGCAGTCGCATCTTCTGATGGGAGCGCATCTGATTCTGGATGGTAACACTACGTTTCCAGAAACTATTATTCAGGCATTGATCAAACATGAGTGTACCAGCCTGTCTGCTGTTCCGGATTTATTTCGAACTCTGCTGGAACGGACCTCTTTCAAAAAGATTGAGGCACCCAGTTTACGCTATATGTCTGTAGCCGGTGGTGCTCTGGAATATTCGCTTTCGTTAGAAATCAATCAGCACATTTCTCCGGCACGTTTTTTTGTGATGTACGGTCAGACGGAGGCTACAGCCAGATTAGCATATGTGCCTCCCGAACATCTTTTGAAAGTATCAGATGGTTGTATTGGTCAGGGCATTCCGGGCGTGAAACTGGAAGTGGTTGATAAGAACGGACATTCTGTTGAGCCTGGGGAGGTTGGCGAAGTGCGTGCACAAGGTCCGAACATTATGCAGGGATATTGGAGAGATCCAGCGGGGACTCAAAAACGAATTCGAAACGGTTGGTTATACACGGGTGATCTGGCAACGATTGATGAATCCAGCTGGATCATTGTCAAGGGCCGCCGCAATGCACTGCTCAAGATCTCGGGTTATCGAGTGCACCCGGCTGATCTGGAAGAGTTTGCTTTAAGAACCTTCCCGATTACGCAAGCGGTTGCTGTTCCCTTCGAATCAAAAAATGTGGGAACGCGGCTGGCTTTGTACGTCAAGCCGGATACCTCTCAACGCAATTTGTCCACTTCCGAAATGATAGCCATCTGTCGCAAGAAACTGCCACGTCAGATGATTCCAGATCATATTTCTATTGTTGAAAGTTTTCCATTAAACCATGCAATGAAAATAGATCGGCAGCGTTTGTCGCAACGTGTAAAAGAAACAGTCATTAACCAAGAAAAATAAAGTCAAGACGACCAGGGGTAAGGTAGATACATGGAGAATTCGATTTTAGAGCGAGTCATCGACTTTTTGCATTCGGTGACAGGCCATCAGAATCTCAATGCGACAGCAGGTCTGCTGGATTCTGGATTACTAGATTCATTAACGATGATGGATTTACTTGTTTTTGTAGAGTCGGAATTTGATCTGAGGCTCGATTTTCAGGATATTCAGCCGGACTTCTTCAAGACTCCCAGTACCATCGCGGAATTAATTGTTAACCGTCTGGCTATTAAAAGTCAGGCTGAATTAATCTGACAACAGATTAAATGACATTCACTCTTTCCCCCTTCACTTTCGATTCATTAGCAGGCAACGAATCTATGTATTGGGCAACCCATAACAAACCCGTTCCCCTCTCTGAAATCGGATGGGTTAATACATCCTATCTTGGGAGTACTTCACGAAGTTGTGATCCAATGATGGTTTGGGGAACCTCTGTTGACATTGAAGAAATGGATTCTTTCCTGGAAGAACACAGAAATCAGCACAGCACTTTTGTAACACCGGCCCATATTCTGATTCGTGCTGTCACCGAAAGTCTGTGTCAGCACCCGGAGGTCAATCGAAGAGTCATTGGTCGGAAGGTCTATCAATATAAGGGTGTCAACATTGCGATGCCTATGCTGCAAACCAGCACGGGTGAAGTTGATTGTGTGTTCATGCAAAATGTGGAAGAGTTATCCATTTCCGAAGTTGCCAATTATCTTTGGGAGGCAGTTCGAGAAAAAGCGACCAAGGTTGCTCAGGATAAAAAGCGTGCGAAAGAAAGTTCGTGGCTCAATAACCGATTGATACACATGGGAAGAAATCTGCGGCTTTCGTGGATCCTGCGGATGTGCCGTCTGGGATTCACTTTAGGAAACTGGACACGATGCCCCAGCATCTGGCCCTGGCAGCGGGGTTTAAACCACGCTGGTGCCTTTGTGAATTATTTGGGTTTTTCAGGAGCCCCACCTTTAATTTCCTATAAGCCGAGTTCTTTGCCTATGAACTCTTGTAATATTGCCGTTACAATGGGTCCCACCGAACCACGTCCCGTTGTTATAGACGATCAAGTTGTGATTCGAAAACAGGCTTCGCTATTTGTGCGAATGGATCATCGCATGGTTAATGGCAATCAAGCTGCTGCATTCATCAGTACGCTGCGCTCTTATCTCTCTGAGCCACACACGCTGATCGAGATCAAAGAAGTCAATACTCTTCAACGAGCGGCTTGATTGAAAAAGTGGTTGAGGTCTCTTGCGTCAACAGCTGGTTCCCGTATGAATTCCTCTCTCGAGGGATGGGACTGTTTCAAGAGTTCCAGATTTCGCCCAGATTTCGCATTGGGATGAAGGTGCGACGAGCAGGTAGAACTCCCATCGAGGCCGTCATACATTTCTCTTAATCTCTTGTCAAATAGCGTGTTACAACCACACGTTTTGATACAAATTCAGATTACTTCGAATTATTTCGACTTCAGACCTTCATTTTTGTCGTATTCTGGAACTGTTTGACGAATTACTTTCTGAGTGAGAGTGCTCATATCGTCTAAACAGTGCCCGGAATAAAAAGATTGGTCTAAAGGGGAAACCATGATGTCACGTTCTTTGCTGCTCGTCATCTTTGTGTTGAGTTCGCTCTCTCTGTTGCAGGCGGGGGAGAGTAGAACCTGGGAAGGCAAGTGGAATAATCGCAAGTACAATACAACGGGGCCTCTTAAATGCGTCGCGAAATCTGATGATAAGGGTACCTGGAAAGCTACGTTTACCGGGTTATTCAAAGGAGATCCGTTTAAGTATGAGGCGACATTTCAATCGAAGCCAAAGGGGAAGCAATTCGATCTCTCTGGAAATGCCACGATCAGAGGTCACAAGTATCAGTGGATGGGATTGATGAAGGGAGCCACACTCAGCGGGAGATACAAATCGAACATCGGCTACTACGGCGAATTTGTATTGAAAGAAAAAAAGTAAACGCCTGTTTCAATACCCGGTTCAATCTGTATCGGAAATGTGTTCTTTGATGCGTTGCAAATTCGTCGTTCCCATTGGATTTCCTAATTTCATGATGAGCTTAACAAGCAACCAGCCCCAAAAGGGGATCTCTTGTTCAAAGATAACGCGTTCTATAATCTGAGTATTTTTTTTGCCAGGAACAATTTCGTAAATCACTTCGAAATGTCCGGGCGTTTTCTTTCCCTGCTCTGATTGTACAACGATATTGCAGATAACCTTGAGTGGATCATTGTCTTCAGGAACCACACCCGCAAAATCAAGAGTTTGCCCTTTAAATTGAAGCTGGCCAATACACTTGTTGCCTTCCACTGAAATGGATTTGATTTTGTCATTGATCTTTGGCCAGTTTTCCAGATTGCTCAGCCATTCGTGTACCACTTCAGGCGAGGCATCGATCTTTGTTTTTTCTGTTAATTCCAGCTGCATCGATTGATTTTCTTTATCGGGTTTGAGTGAGGAAATCTCACGAGCAAAGTATGCCTTTATTGGAATCACATCGCAAGCCCGAATTAACTCTTGTGAGTAGAAGCATTTGGTAATCGCTATGCCGGGCCTTTGGAACACATCAAATCAGGCTGTTGTGTTCCTATATCACGGTCTTTATAATTGGGTCTTTGATTTAGGCCCTTTTGTGACGACTTCTATGAGGAGACAACTTGATGTTGACTACAGGTATCCGGCGACAGGCTTCGATTTGGATTCTGCATATTTGTTGCGTACTGCTTGCGTCTACGATGTTCCAAACATTGAGCGTCGCAGCTGAAAAGATTTTGAAAGCGGGAGCCGCCACCAGCAATATCACGCCGCCCCTGGGTGAAGCCATTGTGGGAGGCTTCAAGCCTTTCCCTGCCACCAATGTTCATGATGAACTGCATGTCCGCTGTCTGGTGCTTGACAATGGGGAAACAAAAATTGCATTTGTCATCTGCGACAGTTTGGGAATTACCGAAGAAATTTATCAGGTCGCCCGAGATTTCATTAACCGATATTTCCCATTTGGGTTGAGCCAGGAATCGATCCAGGCTCGAATC
>NZ_CALEMX010000467.1 GCF_937910335.1 uncultured Gimesia sp.
CAAACCACTCTCTGAAATCTTAATTAATCTGAAAAATTGATTCTTAGAGGCTGCCATTACTATTATAAGGGTTGGGGGGGATGAACACACCCTGACTCACAACCGTCGGCAGATCTACAGTAAACGTTGTTAGACCAGGGTCTGCTGCAACAAACAATTGAGGCCCGCCATCATCGCCTACTTCAGAACCATTGAGGGCGATCATATACACGCCGTTGTCTGCAATATCCCAGTTACCACCGGGAGGCGTGATGGTATACGTCGCTGTTTTAGGGGTACCGTCTACTCCCGAAACTTCAACGGCACTGGCCACCATTAACGCACCACCGGGTCCGGTAACGGTCACGTCATTGACGTCAATCGTTGAGACATCAATGGCGGAATCATCACTGTACTCCACCGTAAAGGAATAGGATGTGTCACCTATTTCCCCTGCACCGACATTTGGTGCTGTAGTGCCAGTGATAGTCGGTGCTGTATTCGGTGGGGCAGCAAGATTTACGTTAAAACCACCGAAGGTTGATTCGACATTGAACTGATTAATAGCGTTTCGAAGATTATTGGCTAACAAAGTCACTGAATAGGAACCATTATCTGAATGATCCCAAGAACCGCCGGGAGGGATTACAGTATAACGTGTTGTTACAGAGGGGCCTCCAGAAGGAGAAATGGGAGTGGCTATCACGACATTCAGAGCCCCACCAGGCCCCGTCACAGTCAAAGCATTCGGGTTAGCGAAACCATCAACTATCGGGATATTCAGGTCGTCCTGATAACTGACATCGATCGTGAATGAATTCGCACCATTGACCACTGTAGGTAAGATAAAGCTGGCTATTTGAGGTGTCAGTAGCGTGCGGTCTTCGAGCGTTTCTGTCGTGGAGATCTGATTATCGACAGCCGCGTTCCAGCGACGGCGAATGTCGCGGCGGTCGCGGGATCGAAACAGGGGGCGTCTTTTGATGTGTGATGTAAGAGTACCAAGCCAGTTTGTTAGCAGCATCCTGTCAACTCCTCAGTTAGTATGGTCTATCAGTAAGTGAGTTTTATCAGTGGATATCACACTGTCAGTTTCAGTAAAAATCGTGACCGAACCTCTCAAATAAGGTCGAAAACCCTCCCTTTTTTTAATTCGATCAACGCACAAATCTGTTGACTCCCAGACACGCACAGACGGCAAATGCAATCTGCGCAAGGCGCCTAACTTCAATTAACCTAACCATCAATATCCAAAATTTCATAATATTACCACAAATAAAGCACCTGTTCTTCCAGTTTTAACATAATCACCACGACGTTGTTTTTTTGACATACTCTCGTATACCACCAACTTTAGGATGATCTGAGACACAAATTGGCCATCTTTATCCTATTTTCACGCTACAATCCCCACCTTAAAGAAAGATCAGCCCACATTTAGCCTGTATACTGTGCAAATAACGAAAAAGTTCCATATCACGCAGACTATTATTCTTTACTTTCATCCACCTCTCTGACCACAATAAACGAGGGAGTAGCGTGCGGCATGCAAAATCGGCCTGCGCCAGGCTTCCGCGATCTGGCATTAGCGATCTGGCATTAGAGGTAAGAGGAATCAAATGCAGTTGAAGCACTCGATAACGGGGATATTGCTGGCAGTGGTCTGCCTGTCGACTTCGTGTACACAGTCCGATGAAGAGAATCTGTTGGGACGCTGGCAAACGACATCAGGGCCGAACATGATCTTTAAGAAAGATGGGACCGTCTACAGTATCAATCGGGGACCTCGCCGGAAGGGTCGTTACTATCTCAACACGGAAACAACGCCCAATACCTTGATCTTGGATATGCGGAAGTCAACCATCAATGCCGTGCTGTATTTCGATTATGCTCCATTTTCCGCTAAACACATTGAGCTGACTCCTACGTTTGTCCAGCGGGTCGGGGAAAAGAAAAAAGAGTCCGATACCAAGCGAAAAATGCTCTTTAAAAAAATCAACCCGAATGACCCGACGATGGGCGAAAAACGCTTCGCAGTCAAGACGACTCCCGGCGCAACATAATCCGAATTACAAAGACATAACAATTCAAGGCAAGGCAATCCATCAACGAAAAAAGGGCAGAAGTGTCGTAACACTTCTGCCCCTGATGTTTTTAATGTCTGTCTTTAACCGTTGTGATTACTCGGCACTTCGAACGGTGGTCACAGATTGAATACTTTCGACGGTTTCAAAGAATTCGTTACTCTCCGAGGGAAGATAATCATCATTGCTGACGTTGAGCGGAGGTTCAAATCCTTGAATCGACAGTTCTTCCACAGCAGAAATCTGAGCGACCGGCTGTTTGCTGGCGATGATCATTTCAGGATTGATCACTTCCGTATCAGCTTCCGCGTCTGTAATGATCTGAAACTGTGGTTCTTCTGTAACCTGAGCTTCTACGGTAGCAACAGTGGGTTCTGTCACAAAAGATTCAGCAGGAGCCGGGTTTTGTGCCATTTGCAATTCTGCCTGTTGCGCATTTCGTAAGCCCTGCTCTTGCTGCAATTCTGAAATCTGCACAATGGCTTCACTAATTGAATCCAGTTCAGGATTGATTTCCAGAGCCCGGTTATAATGCTTGGCAGCATCGTCTAACATGCCTCTTTGCAGGCAGATATAGCCGATATTGGCGTGGGCTTCTTCAGCACTCATTACCGAACGGGCAATCTGATAGGCTTCGTCGATCCGACCCTGATGGCCTAAGACGAGACTCAAATTATTGAAGGAGCGTTTAGAACTGGGATCGCGTTTGATAGATTCATCCAAAGCGATTTCTGCAGCAGGCAGATCATTCTGAAGATAAAGGGCATACCCCAGGTCTGTCAGATATTTGGCGTTATCGGGCTGAATTTTAACTGCTTCCATTAAATAATGGGTCGCAGCATCATGTTTCCCCATTTTGGAGTTCACAATTCCCATGCGATGCAAGACGACCGCATTTTTAGGATTCCGCTGCAACATAACCCGATAGGTTTGTTGAGCGCTGGTAAACTGTCCTTTGTTCTCAGCCGTTCGAGCTAGAATCATTTGTGGTGATTCTTTCGCTGGCAGATTTAAGTTGCTTCCCACCATATTCTGGGTATGAGAACAACCTGCCGAAAAAAGCGGGGCCAATCCGGCAATGATGACCAAAGACCATGTTGTTGAGTTTCGCATTCCATTACCTCACAAAACAAAATTGTGATATTTCACTATCCATTGTGAGAAACACTCAGACCATCCTGGGCAGAAACAAGAAATCGTAATTCGTTCTTATTTGACCTGAAAGTGACTCGAATATGATTTTTAAATTTTAATAGGTGCCACCATTCGGAAGTTTTTCCAAATACAAAAACATCAATTGAGGGAGGCACTTACTCTCAAGTATCGACTTTCATTCACAGGAAGATGAAAAAACTCAGAGAATCGCTACAGTCTTCTTGAATTCCTATCTGAGT
>NZ_CALEMX010000468.1 GCF_937910335.1 uncultured Gimesia sp.
TCAAGACCAAGACGTAGTCCCCTATTCTCTGGAGCTTGAACCGGGGAGTCTGTTTCTGGCAAATTCAGCCCAAAGCTTAACGCACATTGCAAAACTTCTCAAAAAAAGCAAACACAAACACATCGGATTCAATCTTGATCTTTCGCATTTCTGCTTGGCAGGTATTCTTAAGCGAAATAAACATGACGGCTCCTTTCAACTCTCCAGCGAAATTACGAATAGCAATGCGTTCGATATTTTTAGGACTCGCATTGTTCACGCACATATTTCTGATAGTTCAGACAAAGGACACTTAGGGGATCTACCGTTTGAATCAATCCACGATGCAAATTATTTCGAACAACAAATCCAGTTTTTGTCCAACCTGATTTCGAAAGAGAATCACAGTATTCCCTTCAGTAATTATCTTTCCATGGAACTGGAAGCGGTGGGCAGTTGGCAAGAAATTGAAAGGTCCTTCAAAACACTTTGCGCACTATGCAAGTCGGTGTAAATAAAAGTGAGGGAGTGTTTAGGCCATTTGAAGATGGACAATAAACAGAGACGGCTTACTTGACTACCATAAGACCATCGGGGATCTCAGATGCCTGGCACCACTTGCGATTTGTGCCTTGACTGACCGACAACGCACGGCTACTTTAAGCCACCGCCATAGTTGATGGCGTCCTGAGTTGGCTGGGTGGCATTGCTTTCACTCTCCAACTTTTCAATCGCAAAGCCTAGTGCCTGGTCGAGGAAAACTTCACCTGTCTCGGAGCAGTCACCCAAAAAAGAAATGGTAGAATCAACCAGTTTTTGAGTCGTCTGACTATTATCTTCAACTTCATATTGAGTATCGAATTCATATTGAGTATCGATAATTTTTTCGATTCTCTGGCGAAGATGTGCATCTGCGGTCTTAGATTGTGTATCAGACATTGCAAGCTAATCCAGTAGTATTGCAGCCCTCATTGATACGGTCGTGATAATAGAAACGCCGTATATAAGAGAGCTTTTGTAAACAGACCGATTATGAGAGTCAATAGCAAAAACGGTTTTTTTCAAATTTTTCAAATAATTTATTTTTTTGAACCGAGCTAATTGAAATAATCGTACTCCAAGAAAGATCGGCTACCATCGCCACGCTTCTTAACAACCCTTTGTGTAAAACAGGGGGTTTTGGTAACATTTCACTGAAGCACCCATTTTAATGCGCCCACAGAGTAAACGCTACTAACATCTGTTAATTTACTTTCAAGTCCAAGCTCCTCTACTAACTTATAAACGAAAAACTCAAACTCAGGATCAATATTTCACTTTAAATAATACGACCAGGATCCTATTCATATATACACAATAGACGCGTGTCTGACAAGTACCAAAAACTCTACGCATCTGAAAAAGTCAAGAAATTACAGATTGAGTATAAGCATTTGCTGCGGAAGAAATCGCACTTTGATGAGTGAATCTGTATTCTCAAGCGATTAAGTGGTAGCTGCATTACATTGGTGATACATTGATTGTATTAGTAACAAATACGGCAGCATAATAAGATCATTGAGGAACAGCGATGCCACTCAGCTTGAACTCTCTCCGATTCTATTTCTCATTCTTGATTGGTTTCATCTGCGTCATATCAACGAAAACTCTTTATGCTGAACCAGACTTACTGCCGGGAACGTCTGTGCTTACGGAAACCGGGGACTTTTCGGTTCAGATGGCGGACGGTATCAGTCGGTATCTGCTGCGGGCGACCGAGGACTCGGTCGCAGTTCGGGAGCAGTATTGGAAGCGGGACGTTTCATCGCCGGATAATTATGTGAAATCAGTCGAACCGAACCGACGGCGGTTTCAGAAGATGATCGGCGCCGTTGATGAGCGAATCAAATCTCCCGAGTGGGAATATGTGTCGGGTCCCAATTCTCCCGCTGTTGTGGCTGAGACGAACACGTTTCAAATCCGTGCGGTCCGTTGGCCTGTCCTCCCTGGCGTTTATGGTGAAGGGTTATTGATCGAGCCCCGCCATAAATCGATCGTGAATTTGATTATTATTCCCGACGCCGAACAAACGCCCGAAATGCTGGTGGGTTTAGCCGAGTCAAAGACACTCTGTTTCGATGTGTTGCCGCTGGCGCAAGCAGGCTGCCGTATTTTGATTCCCAAATTGATCAATCGCGAATGTACCTGGTCCGGGAACCCCGACATTTCCATGACCAATATTACACACCGAGAATGGATCTATCGGCAGGCTTATGAAATGGGGCGACATATTATCGGACTTGAAGTTCTGAAGATGATGTCGGCCGTCGATCTGATGACGAATTCGGATATCCGACGTGTGGGAATCGCCGGCTATGGTGAAGGTGCGTTGATCGCGTTCTACACGTCTGCTCTGGACCAGCGGATTGGATCGACTCTGGTGAGCGGCTATTTCAATCAACGTAATCGACTCTGGGCCGAACCCATGTACCGCAATGTCTTTGGTTTACTACGTGAGTTCGGCGATGCGGAGATTGCCAGCCTGATCGCGCCGCGCACTTTGGTCATTGAATACAGTCAGGCTCCTGAAGTTGCCGGCCCCCCCACCAGGCCGGCGAATCGACGTCTCTCTGCTGCACCGGGTACTCTGACGCAACCTGACTATACATCGGTCAAAAACGAAGTCGAGCGCGCCCGCTCCTTGATTCAGGGAAAATCAGATCCGATGGGCACGATTAAATTTGTTCACGGCAATGATGGCAGTCCTATGAAACCAGGTTCGATGTATGCCCATGCAAGATGGATTAAATCACTTGGTTTTGTATTAATGCGCCCACCAACAAAAAACGAAATACCCAAAGACACTCGCCCGAATTTTGATCCGGCTCTAAGACAAAAGCGACAGATCGCGGAGTTAGTAAACCATTGTCAAAGTACAGTCCGCCGCACCGAACAGATTCGCAAACAATACTGGAAACAGGCGCTGCCTGCGGGAACTCCTGAAGAATGGGCTCAGAAGACGAAAGTCTATAAGAAACGGCTGTGGAAGGAACTCACTGGAAAACTGCCCGATCCTGAAATGCCGCTGGCTGTGAAATCTCGAAAGATCAATGAGACGGATAAGTATACGACGTATGAAATCAAGTTCGATGTCTGGCCCGATGTGTTTGCCTGGGGTTATCTGCTGATTCCCAAGGGGATCGCTGCGGGAGAAAAACGGCCCGTGGTTGTTTGCCAGCATGGATTGGAAGGTTTACCCGAATTCGTTGTGAACGATGAGCCAAAGAGTCCGGGCTATCGCAGCTATCGTGGCTATGCAACGCGATTGGCCGAACGGGGGTTTATCACGTATGCCCCTCACAATCCGTATCGTGGTAAAACGCTCTTTCGACAGAATCAACGCAAAGCCAACCCGCTGGGTCTGACTCTGTACTCCTTCATTTTGGGACAACATCAACGCATGCTCGGCTGGTTGGGCAGCCTGCCGAATGTCGATGCAGAACGGATCGGCTTTTACGGACTCTCCTATGGCGGGCTGTCGGCGGTGCGCATTCCTTCGTTGCTGGATGGTTACGCGCTCTCGATCTGCAGTGCCTGTTTTAATGACTGGACGCGCAAAATCACAGCCCTTGATTATCGAGCCGCGTATATGTTTACGAATGAGTACGATCACTTTCAGTTCAATCTGGGCAGCACGTTTAACCATGCAGAAATGGCGTCACTGATCTCGCCGCGGCCCTTCATGGTCGAACGCGGACACCAGGATGGCGTCGCCCCCGATGAATGGGTGGCTTACGAATACGCGAAAGTCAGACGCCACTACGCCGCTCTGGGCATTCCCGAACGCACCGAAATCGAATACTTCACCGGCGGCCACATTATCCACGGTCAGGGCTCGTTTGATTTTTTGCACAAGCATTTGAACTGGCCGGTGGAATGATGATTAAAAAGGTATCAGGATCGAATGGCACTGCCGCTGAAACCTTATTCATCTGAGGGGCTTATCATCTGTATTATAATCGAAAACTCAGTTGAGCGATTTGCTATCTATTCTGCTTTACTTTCGGAACCGAAAGTCCGATACTAACAGAAAGCGACAATAACAAATGACAAGGAAATAAAATGTCAACATCAATGAATACTCGCGTGTTGGATCAGGACGATCTGCAAAGTTTCGGTAAGCGTCTCCGGTCGCGACTTTCTCCGGGTTTTGGCCAGCGTCCCGGACGCCCAAGCGATCCTAGTTGGACGTTGCAACGTAAACTGTCGATGAGTGAAGATACATTGTCTGCCCTCGAGACTGTGTCAGAAAAAATGAGCACTTTAGAGCGTCAAGTCAGTCCAATGCAAGTCGCCGCACTTCTGATAGAAGATGCGACACACCAGTTGATGCAACAACTCAGTAATGAGTGAACTAAGAAGGTATTAAGGATGGCAACCGCCCAACAATTGAAAGCCCTTTTACAAAGCTATAGTGAAGCCGATGGTGAAATGTTTGTCTCGGTCGCGCTGCAAATCGCTGCGCATGAAGCACGAGCAGGAAAAGGAAAAATAGCTTCTGAAATTAAGAAGCTAGTTGATGAAATAAAGGACAAACAAAGAAAATCAAAGTTAGGTGGTTCAGTACCGATTTCTCGCCCAAGCGGTGATCTAGCTGGGCTACTTTCTGCTTCATATCCGCATACCAAACTAACTGAAATGATCCTTGCTCCTGAACAAAGAAAATCTTTAGAGCTAGTCATTTGGGAGTACCGTCAGCAAGCAAAATTACATGAGCATGGTCTTTTTGCTCGTCGTAAATTATTGCTAGTTGGACCTCCTGGAGTTGGAAAGACAATGACTTCGTGGGCTTTAGCAGGAGAATTAAAGCTACCCCTCTTTACGATTCAATTTCATTCACTAATTACCAAGTTTATGGGTGAAACAGCGGCCAAGCTATTTGCAATATTTGAATCGATGCAGCATACACGTGGTGTGTATCTGTTCGATGAATTTGATGCAATCGGTTCAATGCGAAGTGGCAGTAATGATGTTGGTGAAATTCGTCGCGTGCTCAATTCATTCTTGCAATTTCTGGAGCAGGATGAATCCGATAGTATCATTGTTGCCGCCACGAACCTGGAAGAGATGTTGGATGAAGCACTTTTTCGCCGTTTTGATGATGTTATTCGATATCGACTTCCTGAGCAAAGTGATTTGGGTGATTTGATTGCCAATCGACTTGCATCATTCAAAATCAACAAAACTCAAATCAAACGAATGGCGGTACTTGCCAGTGGTTTGAGTCATGCTGAAATATGTCGTGCATGTGATGAAGCCGCCAAGGTGGCAGTGCTCAATGACCTTAGTAAAATCGATCCCAATGACCTTGAGCATGCCATAGAAATACGTCTGGAACGCAGCCAAGCCAAGAAATGAGATAGTACATCACATGCCTAAGCTCCCACATTTCACGCTTCGTAATACGCGCACAATACATGCTTATACAAAAACACCAGAAGGTGGGCCTAGTCGACAGAATCTGGTTCTACCTGATCGTAAAACGCATGGCGACAAACTACTTTTAGATATTGAGCGTGCTGAAAAAAAAGCTAAAGCACGTCAGAATAGCGAACCGATTTGCGAGGGACTTCAGTTCATACCAATGCGATTTGAGGAAGGATCGGAAATTGACTTAGCTTTGAAAAGCTTGGCAACAAAAACCAATGGGGTTCGTATTGTTAATGCCCGTGAACGGAACGGGAGAAAAGATTATCTAGTTGCTGTACCGGATAGTCAGGTCAGCAAACTGGCTGATAAATTTCGTGACTACCGTGACAAAGACACAGAATCTGGCAAACCTACAAATGAACCTTTTGCTTCGAGTATTTCTAAAATAGAATCTGCTGATTTGGCTGACTATTGGACGGAACCTAATAAACCGATACCTCTATCAACCGAAACATTTTGGTGGGAAGTCTGGTTGGATTCTGGCAATGATCAATCCAGTCAGAATATTGAAAAATGGTTTCGCAGTATAGCCCAGCAGCAAAATATCAAGCTCAGTCCCCAACGGGTACGATTTCCAGACCGTTTGGTGATCCTCGCTTTTACTTCATTAGCACAATGGGAACAATTTCCCGGGCTACTCCAACATCTCGCAGAATTTCGTCGCGCAAATATCGTTACGGGTGAATTTGATAATTTATCCGCAGCTGATCAGGCTGAGTTCAGCAAGGATCTCCTTGCCCGTACTGATTTCGCAACCAAAGACTCCGTTCGGCTTTGTATTCTTGACACTGGCGTTGACAGAGGACACATATTATTAGAGCAGTCCCTTTCTTCCGAAGATCTTCAGAGTTGGCGGGAAGAATGGGGAGCTGATGACCACGATGGGCATGGAACTAAAATGGCGGGAGTTTGCCTTTTTGGTCCGCTTGGAGATCCTATTGATAGTGTTACTCCTATTACACTTACTCATCGATTGGAATCCGTAAAAATCCTACCTCCTCATGGAAAGAATTCCCCTCCTGATTACGGCCCAATTACGATCGGTTCGATGGCGGCGGCTGAGACTATTGCTCCGCAATCACAACGCGTTTTTTGCCTAGCTGTAACCGCAGTAGGCGATGATCTATGGAGACCCACTCTCTGGTCTGCTCACTTGGACCAAGCCTGCTCTGGCGCTCTTGATGGGGAGCGTCGATTGATGGTCGTCTCTGCTGGAAACTTACGGAATAATGCAGGTAAGAACTATCCAGAAGAGAATTATGTTTCGAGTGTTGAATCTCCAGCACAAGCATGGAATGTACTTACAGTCGGAGCCTACACAAATCTTGATTGGATACAAGAAAAGGAATTGGAAGGCTATACCCCTGTGGCAAAGCCAGGATCTTTATCCCCCACCAGTCGAACATCACTTTGCTGGGGAGATGATCCATTGCCCAATAAACCCGATGTTGTTTTTGAAGGTGGCAATTTAGCAAAAGATGAAAGTGGTTTTGTAACCGATGTCGATAATTTAAAAATTCTGACAACTCAGTCTCCCAAAAAAAGTGACAATTTACTTTGTACATTTTGCGACACAAGTGCTGCGACAGCACAAGCAGCTCGGATGGCAGCTATCCTGCAATCCGAGTATCCTAAGTATTGGCCAGAAACGATTCGTGGCATGATCGTTCATTCTGCTGAATGGACACCGCAAATGCTGGATGAATTTAAGGACAAGGAGCGTCGTAACCGTTTGCGTGTCTATGGTATGGGAGTTCCACAGATTGAGCGAGCTCGCCATTCAGCGCAAGGATTTGCAACCATGGTGATTCAGGATGAATTACAGCCATTCCGTAAAGAGGGCTCAGAAGGAAAATCAAATGAGATGCACCTTCATGATCTTCCACTTCCCCGCGAAGTACTTGAAGAACTAGGAAGTTTACAAGTGCGAATGCGCGTAACACTTTCTTACTTTATCGAACCAAACCCTCCTCGACGTGGAATAATTGCACAGTACCAATACGCATCTCATGGATTTCGATTCAGTGTTCGTCGTCCGGAAGAAACACCAGACCAAATGAAAAAACGAATCTCTTTGGATGCACGAGAACGCAATGCACAAGGAAAACGAGTCAAAACAAGCGAGACAGTTAAAGACAAGCGCCGGTGGGACTTGAAAAAGAACTTAGCAATTCGTGGTTCAATCCACTCTGATGCCTGGAACGGAACTGCGGCCGAGCTCGCTTTGTCAAACATGATAGCAGTATATCCAGTGGCTGGTTGGTGGCGGTTTCGAAGAGATCAAGAACTTATTGAGAGAAAAGCCCGCTACTCATTAATTGTGAGTATTTCTACCAACGATAGCACAACGAAATTGTATGACATGATTGAAACAGAAATCAATAATAGAATAACCGTCTCAAATGCAAATAAAATTGTCACTGAAATCCCTAGCGAGTAGTTACATCTTTATTCATGCAGACAAGGCAATATAGCGACGTCAAATCGACTCCTGGCCCTTTGCGTGCCTTAAGTGAAGTTTGAGCTAGATGAAAATAATGATAAATTGATAGCTCCATTCATGACTAAAAAAGAATTTCAAACACTAAATTAGAATATCCCTTAATGGGTATACCGAAATAATTCAGCCTAATTCAAGTTCAAGTTATGGATCAAATTCACCGATGACCGACGACGTAATCCTCAATGACGTTGACCCCTCACCCGAAGTCATTCATCGCTGGGCGTACGACGAAAACCTCTTGCTGATCGATCAAGACGAAGACCTCATACTTGGTAATGCTGAATACGTTCCGATGTTGCTACAGCTTGCCCGCGAGCCTGACTGTCCCAAGAACGATTACTGCCTCTCAATTGTTTACTACTGCTCCCAAATCTATCTCCTAGCGCGCGATCGGCAGCAATGTGACGCCATCTTCAAATGCGTTGATTCGGACATCGACACGTCACCGGTGACCAGTAAATGGGCGGCCGCATTCCGACGTGCCTACCATCAACTCATTACCCCGCGTGCGTTGTCACATGCTGACGCTGTTTCGCTTGCCAAATGGCTACTGGTTGGCGACTACTGCCACCGCTCATTCATCGAGACAGGACGTATCGTCGACGGCTTTTACGAGTTCAAGTGTTACACTGAATCCTACAACGGCTATCTCTACATCAATCTAGGCACAGGCGCGTGGCAACAGTCTATATACCATTCGCCGCTCCAAACGATTGATGCATCACCAGCGGATGAACCGGAGCCGCGGGTTAGATAATGGGACAGAGAACAGGATAAGGGGTCAGCGACTGTCTTAGATTCTGTAGACCGCCTAGAAATATTTCTAAACATAATTCTAACCAAAGTATTCACCGCTCATGAGTGATAGTCACACCAGCGCTCAAACTCGGACGCCAAGTTGCCTGGTGCGCGTTGTGTTTCCATTGGTGACTGGCTTCTCACTCCTGTTGTTTGTTTTCCTAACCCTCTGTTATGTCAAACAATACGATGCGTGTGCTGCTGTCACCGTTTATCCAAGTTGGTGCTGGTTTCTGTGTGGGTTCTTTCTGGCGATGGTGCTTCTTAGGACTCACAGCAGGCGAACTGCATTATTGACTTTGAGTCTGTGGTTTTTGTTTTTGATTGTCTTTGCCGATACTCCTTTGAGTCTGGTACGCGGCATCCAAGCTCCAGGACCACAGCCGTCGGTGCGTGTGATCTCGCTGAATTGTAGTGGCAGCAAAACATCGGTACTTGCGTTGAAACAAGCCAAGCCGGATCTGATTCTGATTCAGGAATCGCCGGGAACTGAGAATTTGAAAAGCATCGCCGTGAAATTGTTTGGTGCAGAAGGTGATGTGCTTTCCGGCGTGGACGCCGCCATCATAGCCCGTGGCAAGATTGAGCGAATTGGCGCCACGGACTATTATATCATTGGTAAGGTAACCCTCTCTCCCGACAGGGAAATCATTGTCGTTTCATTACGATTATCAACGCCCCCCTTCCGAATTGATTTATGGAACCCCGACTGCTGGCGGTCGTTTCGTGATCATCGCATCAAACAGCGGGCCGAGATTGTTGCGCTGAGCAAAGTGATGCAGAGTCTGCCAGCTGATCTGCCCGTGATTGTGGGCGGCGATTTCAACGCTAATCCTCGCGATGCGATCTTCGCTGAGTTACCGGCGACACTACACGATTCCTTTTCCAGTGCGGGCCGCGGTTGGGGAAATACGATTACCAACGACGTTCCGTTTTTACGGATCGACCAAATCTGGACTAACGATTGGTTTCAGCCTTTGCGCGTTGTTTCAGAAGCCGCCGTCGATACTGATCATCGGGCGGTGATCGCGGATTTGATTTTCAAACCATGATTGAAAAGTGTGCTGGATTCTTGAAAGAACTTTCAAGAAACACGAGCGATTCTAAATTTAAGTATCTGCTCTCACCTTGCAATTTTATTTACTGTCTTTATGCTATTAAAACAGCATTTGTGAGCGTCTGTTTGACTGTAAGTTCGCGTGAATGAATTTATTCAGTCAAGACTGACGATAATCATTCCATAATTAAATTTTGTTGGAGAAAATGCATGAGGCCCCATCAAGACGAGCCTTCAAATGTTCCGCGTCGGCGCTTCTTAAAACAAGCATGTGCCGCTGGTGCCATTACCTCTTTAGGTTTGACGGCAGTAGCTCAGGCTACACGAACCAATCACCTGGATGAGAATCTGTTTCAGTCCACTGAATGGCAGAAGCTGGAAGGTGAAAAATTTCTGGTCAGAACTGTTTCAAATGGGCTGCATAAAGTTCAGTTAGTCCTTAAGAATTCGGAGGTCACTGATCTCAGTTTTGATCTAGACCGACCGAGCGAGCTGCCCCGTCAGTCTGTATCTCTGCTATTCGAGATCGAAGGACCGGCTTCTCTTGAGAATCAGACACATCAGCTGTGGCACCCGGCTTTGGGTGAATTCTCTTTAATGATCCATCAGATCGAAATGCCCTCTCGCCGATCCAAGCAGCAATTCGAAGCCGTTATCAACTAATCACTTTCTCAAAATCATCATTCCAAAGGAATAGCACCATGGTAGAACCATATATTGGTCAAATATCAGCAGTCGGTTTCAACTTTGCTCCTCGTGGCTGGGCGAAATGCGAAGGTCAACTTCTCCCTATTGCTCAAAATTCGGCCCTGTTTTCTCTATTGGGTACGCAGTATGGTGGCGATGGAAGGACAACATTTGGTTTGCCCGACTTGCGCGGACGCGCACCCATTCATCATGGCACAGGCCCCGGTTTGGAAAACGTAAAGATCGGAACGAAATCGGGCGGTGATCAAAGTTTGGAGAAATCAAAAGAAAGTGGTCCTAAAACACAACCAACTTTGGCCGTTACCTGGGTCATCGCGCTTAGGGGCGTATATCCTTCACGGAATTAAGCGTTTAAAAACAGCTCACCAAGGCGTGAAATACGATGCAACCGAGTACGATGGATCCATCGTACTCGGTTACTTTTTTTCACAACTTCTGGTTCCTGTTATGGTCCGACTGTCTTAGCTGCAGAGGACCATTTTCTCAGGCGGGCATTGATTTATACCCGCGTGCGAAACAGGAGTTGCAGTCAGTGCAAAGCAAGCTAACGAAAGATTCATTTGATTCGCTTCTCAACAGCGAGTTTCGTGTTCAAGTTGATGAGACACAAAGTGTCAAATTACAATTGATTGAAGTCACCCCGTTAGAAGCTATGGTCACCGATGATCCTGTTACATTACGTGGGGATCCTTTTGTTTTGGTTTTCAAAGGCCTTGATGAAACAGCATTAACACAGCAGATTTACGACTTCGAGCATGAGCAACTGGGTCACTTTTCCATTTTCATTGTCCCCATCAGTCCCGACCATTACGAAGCGGTTTTTAACTGATCACGAACGCAGGGATTGGCCCGTTTTGAAAGTGTGAAACTCCTGCCGCAAAACTGCTTCTCTGTTCTTAAAGCACCAGTGTTGGATATTCATCTGTGGGTTGTTTGTTATTTTCGGGTAGTATTTTTGCACGTGGGTTGGTTATGCCGACGTTATTGCGGGCTGTTTTTCTACCACGAAAAGCACGAAAGACACGAAATTTTCTGCGGGAGGACAGATGGGGCCTCCCCTATTTTTCAGATAGGACTGTCCTGACATGATTAGCTTGCTCTCGTTTTCTATTCTGTTTTTGTTGCCAACGGCGGCTAGCACTGTGCCGCTCAGAGTTTTGTTAATGGTGGCTGGTTCTTTGTCCTCGTTTATTCCGATGGTGATTGGTTTGACTGTGCATGATTGTTGTGAAGGGCGCGTGGGAGTCAAGTTCATTTTGGTATTCGAACGGTGGTTGCAAGCTGTCAATACGTGCTCAAACTGTAGTTCATACGCGTCGCAGTGTGACCTTAACGCGTCGATAAGTTACGAGACATTGGGAACCGGTGGCGATTTATCAGGTGAAGATTTTCAAAACTCAGGGACTTTTATCCCGCATTTCCCAGATGACTTCCCTCGCTTTGGCACGTAATTTGCGCC
>NZ_CALEMX010000469.1 GCF_937910335.1 uncultured Gimesia sp.
GCGCTCCGGTAACCCACTTGTCTTCTTTGAATCCTGGATCAACGACGAAATACTGATATTCGACCACACCTTCTTTGGGAACGACAAACGGTTTATTCCGCATTTCATACACCGTCTCCGGTACTTGAGGCAGATGCCAGCCATCGCGAAATGAAGGAAGCTTCGGTAAATTTTTCACATCACCGAACGGCATTCCACCAGCGACCCAGTCGCGCAGAATTTTTTTATCTTGATCTGACATAAACCGTGAATTGGCATATTTGCCATACAGGGGGCTCGCATGCCAGGGCGGCATCCGACCGTCATCAATGGTCTCGAGCATCGTATCAGCCCAGCCGCGCACTTCATCGTAGTCGGTCAAACCGAACGGCGCGATTTCTCCTTTACGATGACACTCCACGCAATGACGATTTAATACCGCGGCCACTTCTTTGCAAAAGGTCAGGCTTGTTTTGACCTCTGTTTTTTTCACACGACCGATATGACATCCGTTAGGTTTCGTACTGGCCACCATCACTTTTTCGCCGCTGAGCACTTGATCCAGTGCGTTCTTCAGATCATGCGACGTGGTTTCTGCGCGGGAAATGCCAGGTAGATATTGATTATCAATCCGACCGCGATAGCGAATCTTCAAACTTTGATCCAGCACAAAGACTTCCGGAGTACGAACCGCCTGAAACTGGTCGGCGACAGCGTTGCCATAATCTTTACCGATGGGAAATTGGATCTCATAGCGTTTGACGTATTTCTGTACGTCCTCCAGTGAGTCCTGCTGATTACTGTTTACGCCGACAAATCGAACTCCCTGTGACTGATATGTCGCCATCATCGCGTTCAACTTGGGGCCATACAATCGGGCCAGCGGACATTCGGCACCCAGGAAACAGACGACAGTCGCTTTTTGTTCAGATTTCTCGGTGAGTTCGACAATTCCGCCATCAATCGTCGGCAAACGGAACGTTAATAAACGTGTTTTAAGAGAACTCGTTTTTGTTTCAGAAAACAGTGGTCCACCGCAAAGCAAAACCAGTGAACTCAAGCAGATTAGATAAGCACGAAACATGAAGAGATCCTTCTTCCTCAACTTTTTATTAAGACAGGAATAGCTATTTTATCAACCTCAAGGAAACACTAGCAACCCCCAACGATCTGATTGTAGTCTTCCCCCGTTGATTGCATAGTTTCCATTGTATATACTCGACGTAACTTCAACTGGTTGCAGATATTGGCAAAAGAATCCAAAATACCTTAAGACAAAATTTACATAGTTCACTTCTGTGTAGAGACGATGCAGATAAAAAAAGGATGGCAATGGTGAAAGCTCCACGTAGCGGCGGCGGCTGGAAAGCAATTAAATATAGCCTGACCCTGGCAAATCGAGTCGGCTGGTGGAAACTCTGGAAATCGATGCGTACCAAAAACTCCTGCAAAACCTGCGCTGTCGGCATGGGCGGACAAAAGGGGGGCATGGTCAATGAAGCCGGATTGTTTCCTGAAGTCTGTAAAAAATCATTTCAGGCGATGGCATCTGATATGCAACCCGCAGTCGCTACCGATTTTTTTGCCAAATACAACATCGATCAATTACGTGCCTTCTCGTCTCGAAAACTGGAATACAGTGGACGACTGACTGAACCGCTCCTGCTTTCACCGGGAGAAGATCACTACAAACCGATTTCCTGGGATCAGGCCATTGATCTGATTGTAGATCGTTTGAAAGCAGCAGGCCCGGAACGCACCTACTACTATGCCAGTGGTCGCTCCTCCAACGAAGCCGGTTTTCTGTTTCAAATGATGTCGCGTTTAATGGGTACGAACTACGTCAACAATTGCTCTTTCTACTGTCATCAGGCCAGTGGTGTCGGCCTGGGTTCGAGTATAGGCACGGGAGCTGGGACGATTCGTCTTGAAGATCTGGATCATGCAGACCTCTATATTCTGATCGGTGCCAATCCTTCCTCCAATCATCCGCGGCTGATGAAAGCCTTCATGGAAATTCGGCGTCGTGGCGGAAAAGTGATCGTGATTAACCCGGTCAAAGAACTCGGGCTGGTCAACTTCAAAGTTCCCAGTGATGTGCGCAGCATGCTGTTTGGTTCCAGTATCGCTTCCATGTACGTGCAACCTCATATTGGCGGCGACCTGGCATTAATGACCGGGATCGCAAAAGAAGTTCTCGAAAATAAATCGCACGATCCCGACTTCATTGCAAAACACACTGAAAACTTCGCAGCTTTTCAGGAACAGGTTCAAAACACCAGTTGGGATGAAATCGTCGAACAAAGTGGCGTCGACAAAGCCACGATTCAGGAAATTACTGAGCAATATGTCTCTGCCAAAAATGTGGTAATCGGCTGGTGCATGGGAATCACCCACCATCTGCATGGAACAAATAACGTCCAGTCGATTGCAAACGTCTCGCTGTTAAGAGGTATGGTTGGTCGTCGAAAAGCGGGCCTGATGCCGATTCGCGGGCATAGTAATGTGCAAGGACTCGGTTCCGTAGGCGTGACGCCGGGCATGAAACAAGCAATGCTCGAACGCTTTGAAAGTCAGCTCGGCATTAAAATTCCCACCACTCCCGGTTACGACACAATGGCCTGTATGGAAGCATCTCATCGGGGAGAAATCGATTTCGCATTCTGCCTGGGCGGCAACCTGTTTGGCTCCAACCCTGATACGACCTATGCGCTGGAAGCGATGAACCGGGTCAAAACCATCATGTATCTCTCCACAACATTGAACACAGGACACGTCTGGGGCACAGGGGAAGAGACATTGATTCTGCCTGTACTACCCCGGGATGAAGAACCACAGCCAACCACTCAGGAATCGATGTTTAGTTTTGTTCGCATGAGTGATGGCGGCACCTCCCGCTATGAAGGCCCACGCAGCGAAGTTTCGATACTGGCTGCCATCGGCCAAAAACTATTCGCCGGCGATAACCGTATCGACTGGAAAAAACTCGAAAGCCATACCGCAATCCGCGAACTGATCGCCGATCTGATTCCCGGTTATGAGGGCATGAAAGAGACGATTCAATCCAACACGGAATTCCACGTTACAGGCCGGGCATTCGAAGAATACAAGTTCCCTACCGAAACTGGCAAAGCCAAATTCCACGCGATTCCATTACCCGAACGGTCTACCGCTGAAAATCAACTGAGCCTCATGACAATCCGCTCGGAAGGTCAGTTCAACAGTGTGGTCTACGACGAAGAAGACATCTACCGCGGTCAGGAGCGCCGCGATGTGATCCTTATGAATCAAGCTGACATCGACCGGCTCGGCTTTCAGCCTGATCAACGAGTCCATATCAAAAGCGAAGCAGGGGAGATGCAATACATTCTGGTCCGACCATTCGACATCCGCGCCGGCAACGCCCTGATGTATTACCCCGAAGCCAACATCCTGGTTCCCCACACCGTCGACCCACTCTCCAAAACCCCGGGCTTCAAGGGAGTGCCGATTACCATCGAAGCGGAAGAAACTGCGCACGCGTGATCTCTGAATTCCCAATCGCGTTTCAGTACCAAAAGCTCCAGAGTAATTAAATGTGCGGCTGTAGTGCTTTATTGCATCAGCGCTCTATAGGCGGCCGCTTCGAAATTGTATCTATATCACACGTCATACCGAATTCGTTAAGACTGCATTTCACTAGCAGAAGGGTCAGACTTCGGTTGCCACGCAAGCAAAGTCTTTAACGTGTCTTCATATCCCCAACGCAGAAGTTCCTGCGACTTCTTTTGACTGAAGTTGAGCGTCCCAAAAAAGAAGTTCCCTAAGGAACGGTCAGGAATGATGGGCACTAGCTCCAACGCTTGGAACCATGAACTGAGGGGACCTTCCCAGACTTCTCCCCTGCGACGAGTGATTCTTTCCAATCTAGCAGATTCCATCAGTTTCAAAGCTGTTTCCCGATACCAGACAGTTTTGACTCCCTGAATCACCAAACCCAGATGGCTTTTCTTACGCTGCTCTAACATCAAATTGTAGCAACTATCAAGATAGATCACAAAAACTCGCTCTGGCCGAATCGGATAAACTCCAAGAATGGGAATGTTATCTTCAACCCCTCCATCAATATAATAATTGCCACGAATCTTTTTCATTCGAAAGACCTCGGGCAGTGCAGCAGTCTGAAGGAGAAGGTCAATGACCTCCTCTTTTGTTGCTGCGTTGGCGAGAGTCGAGTACGTTGCATGGCTAGCTCTAGCTTGGTCCCTCTGGCCATTCACAGCGGCTGCCAATGTGCATATGACCGCAGGATCACCATCCCGAAGTGTATCGTCATAAACGGAACTGATAGTCTGTCGCAATGGTGCATTGTCAGCAAGTCCTAGTCGCGAACTCAGCCACCGACAAAGGGTTACTATAATGAATATGCATGACAGAATGATCATAAATTCTGTCTTGTCAAAATTGTCTTTATCTATAAGTGGATTGCGTAGCCAGGGTAGAATCACTGACAAAGTGGCCGCACCTATGATGACCGCTGCAATATAGCCCAATGAAATGACCAAGTTTTTAACTAACCAGTCCGAGCCGCACTCCATTTCTCCTTCATGAGGGCGATTAATCTTTGGTAAGGTAGTTAGCGAAAGGATGCTAATGGGTATGTAAAGTAGTAACTTAATGACCGTCAGCGGACTTCCCTTAAGCACCCTGCCAAAACTCATATCTGACCAAACTTGTAGTATTAAAGAACGATCTTTATCGAGCAACAGCCTTTTAAAAAGAGCAGCGTTGAGGCCACCCACAGAAGTACCAGATATGGCTTGGAAGTTTCTTAGACCACAATCCCAAAATGCCAGTAAGCAACCAGCTTCGTAGGCGCCCTTCCCACCTCCTCCTGCGAGAACCAATGCTGAGGTACGATTGCAATCCTTACCTGTCACGTTTGACTTTTGCAAGTGCGTCTTTACACGATCCAGCTGTTTGGCCAAGTCTTCACAATCTGTAGGGTCAACAACTTCCGAAGAAATATCTCCAGCCATGTAAATTCCCTTTTCCTTCTACGATTGTGTTTTCTCTACAATGAGAGTCTAAGTGACACAGAAGTAATTAGTCATTCCGGCACCAGAGGCCTGGGGATTTCTCAATTAATTATGTTTTCTTTGAATACCTTGAACGAGTACAGGATCCTTCCACCAACGTAAGTATTTAAATTTTATTCAACTTTGGTTGCCGCAGCCGCGCTACCAATTTACTCAATCCTTGAGAACCTAATATCAAATAAAAGCCGAATAGAATTTGGCAGGCAACTGTAATACCTTCCGCCTTAAGCGTATTTGAAAAATGCGCAAAATTGCTCGCTTGATTCAATTGGAACACCTGATACAGAACTTTGGCTAAACCAGTAACACCCCAGGTTAACATCAACAGGCCGATGGTTGTAAAAGCGACTGATTGCACTTGTTCTGCAGAGATACTACGCGAATTTTGATTAAACTCGGTATCGGGCAACAGAGATCGCACGATCGTGCCTGCACCAAACCAGAGCAGGCAGGCGATAATTACATAAAATGTAAATGGAAGGATCTGAAGAAAGATCATCCCAACATTCGCCAATGGTAAATCAATCGCTTGAGTCCTCCACATGACAAGAAACGTCGCAAATGACCCGACCGTCTCTAATAGTTTCGTAACATAAAACAGCGCAATTAATCGGCAGCCGATAAAGGCCAGTTCTTCTTTTTTCATCAACTCTCACTCCCTGAAATGTGCGTGCAACAAGAACACCGAAAAGTTTAAGACCCCTGATCGCCTGATGCAAATGGAACTGGAATGACACAGGATACACACTTATTCTTTGATCGCGTATACAACCTTATCGTTCCTAAGAGTGATTTCTTATCATTTTTCTGAATTATTTCTTTACTCCCAGGCGATCCAGTTGCTTCTGGGCGAACACATTGCCCCCTTTAGCCGCCTTGATATATCGGGCGATTGCCTCGACGCGATCTTTGGGAAGTCCCCAGCCATTTTCGTACATATAACCAATTTGTGCTTCGGCATTCAGGTTTCCCTGTTTGGCAGAATTTCGAAACCAGTTGAGTGCAACGGGATAATCCTGCTCGTAATGCCATCCATGCAGGCACATCAAACCCATATAAAATTGTCCCATCGATTGTTCCGCATTGGCTGCTTTCAGAAAATGTTCCGCGGCCTTTTCGTAATCTTTCTCGACGCCGTTCCCGTACAGATACTGCACTCCCAGATTCGTTAACGCTCCGATATTTCCAAGATTGACTGCCTTTTGAAACCACTCGCGTGCCTTGAGATGATTCACTTCCACTCCCTGACCTCGGGAATACCTGTAACCAAGCGCGATTTGCGCGCCTGTATTTTTTGCTTCCGCCGCCTGAAGCAGGTACTTAATCGCCTGATCAGAATTTTGCTTGACACCGTGGCCCCTTTCGTAAAGATCACTCAAATTTACTAGCGCATTGGTATTATTTTTTGCAGCAGCTTTTTCATACCACTCAATCGCTTCCGGATAATCACGGGGGACCCCCAGACCATATTGATGAATCACACCGAGACTGTTCATCGCTTCCGGAAAACCGTTTGCCGCTCCTTTTTCATACCAGGACCGCGCCAGTGCAAAATCCTGTTTTGTGCCAATACTTCTTTGATAACATAAACCGACTTGCGTCTGTGCCATAGGATAGCCTGACTCGGCTGACTTCTTCCACCAGTGAAATGCCTGAGTCAGAGATTTATCAACACCATAACCCTGTTCAAAGGCACGACCCAGATTAAACATTGCCCTTGCATCGTTCTGATCTGCTGCGCGCTGCCACCACTGCACGGCTAACTTACTGTCCTTGTCTGTTCCCCAACCGAAATAATAACAGCGCCCCAGTTCGGCTTGTCCTGCTGGATAACCCCCTTCGGCAGAAGATTTGGCGAACTGAAAACCACGCTCATGATCAACTTCAACTTCAACACCTTCTCCCCGATTGTACAACCATGCCATTTGTGACTGTGACTCATGATTCCCTCCCTCTGCCGCTTTCGTAATCCACTTAACGGCCTGCTTCATATCACGCTTGACGATCCCCTGGGATTTGTAATACTCCATCCCCAGAAGTCCAGCCCAGGCGGAATCCTGTTCGGCAAGATCTTTGAGATTCTCGATAATAACGCTCGTCTCAGGTCTCTTGACCAAAGTGGCTGTTGCCGATTTCTTCTCACCCGCTCGAATCAAATCCATCTGTATGCGATCACCTACCCGCCAGTTCTTCCTCAAATTATTGAACTCAAGATTATTTGCAATCGGAACGCCATTCAGTTTGAGAATCACATCACCGACTTGCACACCCGCTTTTTCGGCAGGTTGATCAGGCCAGACAGCCAAAATAACAATCCCGCGCCGCTCTGATAGATCGAGCCTGGCAACATCACCCGTATTGACAGTTCGAGTGACCATTCCAATCCTTGCGTTGGTTTCTTTTGGGACTGATCCATCTTCAGGGGTCCCTTTAACGGCCTTCGGATTTTTTGTGAGAAAACGGACTTTTTGCCCGGCGATCACTGTTCCACTGGCTTTGACTACGTCTACTTCAATCGTCTTGCCTTTTACGCTCGCAACGCGACCGGTGGCAACACTCGCTTCTACACCAACATTGGGTACGACCAGATATATTTCTACGCGATCACCGACTTTGGCAACTTCCCCTTTTGCGAGCGCCACCCGCAGTCTGGCACCTTTCGTTCCCGTGTCGGCGCCGGTGACCGTGCCGCAGAACGCAAAATCGGAAATTCCTACAAGTACAAGAAATGTAATTGCAAAACGGAACAGCGTCATATTGTTGCGATAACGTGTATTCATTTTCAATGCCCTTTCTCCTAAGAAGACTTTCGGTGGTGTCGATATTGATGAGATCGATAATAGCGCAAGGATGTCAGTTGTAGCAGAGTGATCTGCAGCGGTTGCAACCATTCTCGAAACTGCTTGAGTTGAGACTGCCAATAGATGAAATCGATTCTCGGCACTCCGAATTTCTGAAGGAGAGGCAATGAATCAACTGCGGTGAATCCAGTCATGTCCGGTAGGGAGGGAGTATCGGAGAGAACAAGCATCGCCCCACTTATGAGGGGTCGTCTCTGTTGAAGAAAGCGAAAGCGATTCAACAGAACAACGAACGAACGCTGTTGTGTATTTCTCACGATATTTCCCATGGTGTTCCTCCTGGAAAATCCTGATGAAACCCGATTCAAATCGAGCCCTCGGTTCACGTATTTATTCTGATGTATCTGATCATAAATTGCAAGAAATGAGCGTTTTCTTATGAAAAATCGAATGCGCGCACTCAAATCACCGTCTACTGAACCAACAACCAGAAATTATTCTCGCATCGTATCGCAGAAGCTCCAATACCATATGCGACAGACTTTTAATCCAATTGCAAGGCCAACAAGACCGAAAGGATACACAGCAAGACTGCGGAGCCAGTGGAAATGAGAAAGGCACGTTGCACGGTAGTTCGTTTTGCATACATGCCAATCAGAATCGGAACGATGGTCCAGCCAATACCGCCAATACAGAAGAAGATGCCAACCGTGCGTCCGTGTAATGCCGGCTCAACATGTCCCAGCAAAATTGCAATCAATGTCGGAAAGATTGGCCCTACAACAGCGCCGGAGACAACAATCAAAAAGCACATCAATTTTGCGCCTCGACAAAAAACGATGCTCAATGTGATGGCGATACTGCAACAGGCCATCATGATCACGAGAGAGGTATCGGCTCCTACTGGCAGCATCAATGCGGTTACCAGACGCGACCCCATGAACGTTAACCAGAACAGTGAGAGCAGCGCTGAGGCATTAGCTTCACTGACTTTCTTGTCGGTCATCAACGTTGTAGCCCACGTCGCGATCGACGTTTCCGTTGGTATATGAAAGAAAAATGCGATGGAACAGAGCCAGACAATGGGATCAGAAAAAAGCGTTGCCAATCCTCCAGCCACGGTTTGAGTTGAAGTCACTTTTAATGCTTGCCAATCGACGCCTAGCCCTAACAGAAGTGGAATAGCCGAGACTATTGCGAAACCGTACAAGGTTCGAATCAACCCAAACTTACGTGCACAAAACATGATGATCAATGGAGTCAGAAATGTTCCCATTCCGAAGATGAAATCACCCATATTCATGGCATACGCCATACGTTGCGGGAGTTCTTCTGGAGGCACGAACGCCGGCGGAGACGTGACGTTCAAAACATTCACCAATGCAGACCAACCCGTGCCCAATATGAGAACAGCGATTAATGCGGCAGGATAGTGGCGTGCGTGAGCGAGTACTACGAGGCTGAGAATGACCAACAGAAACCCGCCACCGAGGACCGCTTGTTTCCCCAGTGCGTCAACCAGGAATCCCGCGGCGACCACCATGGGAATCAGCGTGAAGCCGAACACGGAAACCAATCCACCAATTTTACCTTCATCGATA
>NZ_CALEMX010000470.1 GCF_937910335.1 uncultured Gimesia sp.
GGGTATGGCGCAAATTACGTGCCAAAGCGAGGGAAGTCATCTGGGAAATGCGGGAATAAATATCGGCTATTTCAGGATATGCACACGATTCAGTCAGATGAGATCTCACAATTTTTAGCGAGAAAAAGCAAAAACTTAATTTTGCCAACTTTCGAAATCGACGTGGACATCACCACTTACAATCATTAATGCCCTTGTAACCCGCACTACCGTACATTGTATAAATATGATGTGAGGACGTCGTTCAAGGCTTTTCGTTGTAATTTAATCGCAGGCAGTTGAGTCATATCAAGGGAGTCTCAACGATTTTCTTAAAATCAGCTAACTCCTCTGCAGTGACGGAAACATCGTTGGGCTGAAGCCATCTGATGGCTCCAATGACTTCAGCAAGGATCAAATCCGGTTGAGTACGACCAAGTTGATCATGCGTAGAACGTGCATTAAACCGTTCTACGGCAGCTGCCAGTGAATTGGTATTTGGTGTCGTATCGGCTTGTTTTCCATGCTTTAGTTTTTAAACCTCTGGTTTGAGCAGCTTGAACCGTGTTCTCAATTCCTGAAGTTCATCATTCGCGATAGATGACTCTTCTGCAGAAAGACGAAATACAAAACAGGTAAAAATTAAAGTCATGAATGAAGTGATAAGAGGTTTCATATTAGGAATTCCTTTTAAGAATGAAGAATAGAGCGACCCTTTGATTGGGATCTGATTGAACCTAGAGCTGGCGCGCATAGATTGCCCCTGATTACTTTATGGAAGAAGACGTTACTCGAACCAGAGAAGTGCCCGGATTTCTAAATCTCTTTGAGGAAATCGAAATCAGCAAAGACTTACAGCAGTTGTCTTGCTTTAATCTCCAGGTAGCGACTGACAAGATTGACGGAGAGGTTTTCCGGGAGAGTATCGAGTACCAGGAGGCCAGATTTTTGCAGGGCCGCTATTTGAGTCGTCTGTGTGGAAACAATATCGACGGCGGCAGCAATTTGGAATGCTTCGCGGTCGGTTTCCGGGATCGCATTCATACGATTCTGTAACGGGACATTTCTCAGGAAAGCCGACAAAACCAGATGAGGCCAACGCATGCGCTGCAGGGCGTCGCCCAGGTGACTTAGATGCACTTCATCAAGTGCATGTGTCAGCACCACAACCAGCGAACGTTTTCGATAACGTAGTTGGAGTTGTTCTGACATCATTTGATAATCGAAGGCTTCATAAATGGGTTCCAGGTCATAGACCTGTCTGATCAGTTTCTGAATCGAACCGGCGCCTCGGATGGGTGGTACCCAGCGTTCGACTTTATTGGAACAAGCCATCAGCGAAATCGTGTCTCCCTGTCTAAGAGCCACATAGCTTAATAAAATCGCGGCGTTTAAGGCACGATCAAAGTGAGTCACTCCCCCCTCTTCGTTGCACATGGATCGCCCGCAGTCGATCAGAAAAATGATGTTCTGATTCTTTTCGATGACATATTCTCGACTGATTAATTCCTGATGGCGCGAGGTCGCTTTCCAGTCAATACTGCGAAATTCATCACCCCTACGGTATTCTCGCAGGCGGTCGAATTCTGTGCCTCTGCCTCTTAATCGGGAAAGTTTGATTCCTGTTTCCGCCAATCGATTTCTACGTGCCAATAGCTCCACACCACGCACCGCTTTGATATCCGGGTAGATGCGGACTTCCTGATGAATGTCTTTCTCGTCATAAACCGTCCAGAGTTTGAGTTTGCTTTTCATCTGCAGAAAGACGCGTCGAAACCGGTTTTTCCCCCGATGATGTGGTTCTACATGATAAATACTGTATTGATGCTTGTTCGGAAAGAGTTCGATATCAAAGGGCAGATTAGAATAATGACAGGGTAGTGGCGGCTCATCATGTACATGAATCGATAACGGAACCGTTCCACGATTGATAAACGAGAGTTTTACACTGTTGGGTGTACCTACACTGAGAACTTCATTGACATCCCTGTGAACTTCCACCGCTAACAGGGAAGGTGTTACCGCCAGATCAACCAGGGATAACAGGAAGACTCCTAGACAGATTAAAACTCCTACTTGAGTCGCTTCCTGCCAGACAGTTCCCAAAGCAAAAGGAATCATGGCCATTGCGAACAAGAATATTAACGGCAGGCGAGGCATCATTGGCGAGGTGCCTCGACACTTTCCAGGATTTCCCGAATGACATCATCGACATTCATACCTTCGATTTCCGCCTCGGGATGCAGTCGAATACGATGGCGTAGAACTGGTAATGCGAGTTCTTTGACATCATCGGGTACGACGAAATCCCGTCCCTGGCAGGCAGCCATCACGCGCGAGCCGATCAGTAGATTCACACTGGCGCGAGGACTTGCGCCGACTTCGATGGTGTGCCAACTGCGCGTACGAGAAACAATGGATGTGATGTACTGAATGATTGAAGGTTCTATAATAATTTCTGTCGCACGTTTCTGAATGGCAAGAACTGTTTCGGTATTGAGAATGGCCGCCATGCCAAAATTACTTAGATCACGGTTATCTTTACCAGCCGCGTACAAATTGAGAATCGCATTTTCCTGATCTTGTGTCGGATAGTCCACGATGAGTTTAAACATGAACCTGTCTAATTGCGCTTCCGGCAGCGGGTAGGTTCCTTCCTGCTCCAATGGATTCTGAGTGGCGATCGTCATGAAAGGACGATCCAGTGGATAGGTTTTGCCATCTACAGAAACCTGTCGTTCCTGCATCGCTTCCAGAAGCGCGGACTGGGTTTTGGCAGGAGCGCGATTGACTTCATCAGCTAGTAACAGATTTGTAAATAATGGCCCTTGATTAAATGTGAACGATTTCTCGTGCATGTCGTATACAGAGTGTCCTGTGATATCGGAAGGCATCAAATCGGGCGTGAACTGAATCCGTCGGAACTGGCTCGATAACACATGGCTGAGTGCATTGACCAGGAGCGTCTTTCCCAGCCCGGGTACACCCTCAATTAACACATTTCCTTCACAGAATAGCGCAACCAAAACTCCTTCTACTAGATCTTCCTGACCCATGAGGACTTTCCCTACTTCGGTCAAGGAGCGTTGGTAGTAATCTTCGATTTGAGAAACATCCATGAATGAACCGTAACCCTGACTGTCTATCTGGAGTAAGTAAATCAAAAACGATTTAAAATCGCCTGTTCGGAACTGTTGCTCCCTGAATCGTTTATTCTAAATCCAACCCGGTTCCAATTTCGAGTATCTGAGTCAAGAACTGCAAGGTTTTTCCAAATTGTATGAATCTGGATTCGTCTTTGGCATAAAAAAAGGCCTCCATAAAAATGGAGGCCTTTTGTGTTTGATGATAATGACTGTTTTTTAAGCAAATTCAGGGCGTCGTCGACCCAATTGTTCTTTGAGTCGGTTCACAATGCTGGAATGCATCTGGCTGACACGAGATTCTGATAAGCCTAAAGTGCTTCCAATCTCCTTCATTGTCAGTTCTTCGTAATAATAAAGAATGATAATCAAACGCTCGTTGCGGTTGAGACCTTTGGTAACCAGACGCATCAGATCCCGTTTTTGTATGCTTTTAGTGGGATCTTCCCCTTTAGCATCTTCGAGAATATCGACTTCGCGGACATCTTTGTAGCTGTCGGTTTCATACCATTTCTTATTTAAGCTTACTAGCCCGACGGCATTGGCTTCATTTTTGAGCTTATCAAACTCTTTGCGCGACAATTGCATTTTACGTGCAATTTCTTCGTCGGCAGGGGGGCGACCGTGATCTGCTTCGACGGATTTTCTGGCTGCTTCCAACTTACTGGCTTTGCTCCGAACCAAGCGAGGCACCCAATCCATTGTACGCAGTTCGTCAAGCATTGCACCACGAATACGGGGAACACAATAAGTTTCGAACTTGACTCCGCGTTCCAGATCAAATGCATTGATTGCATCCATTAATCCAAAGACACCAGCCGAGATCAAATCATTTAAATCCACACCTTCAGGTAATTTGGCCCATACTCTTTCAGCATTATATCGAACCAGGGGAACATATTGTTCGATCAATCTGTTGCGCAACGCCTGATCAGATTGGTCCTGCTTGAAAACCTTCCAGACTTCTGCGATTTCTTCACTGGCTTTGATGGCCATTTATTCCTCCGTGATCAATATACGAGCATTTCAACTGGCTAAAATTGAAACGACTGACTGCTAAACTATTTATATTTAGTCGAGATTATTTTTCCATTTTTCAAATATCGCCCGTTCTGATTCTTCAACCAGACGAGTCGCTATTTCTCCTAGCACAAGGCCGAGACCAAAAAATATGACCGCAGCTAAAAGTGCAGATTGAGTCGCACCGATGAAATCAGAATGAGAGAGAATCCCTCTGACTGATTCAGTCGCAAAAGCGATTAGCGATAAACGAAATGCATAATGCAGGGCCACAGAATATTCCCGGATCGAGATTGAAAAACTTTCAAAATGAAATCCACTTCAGTTTGAAGAGACCTTCACGTCTCTATCTGTTTATATCGGCGTCCTGCTCCAGAATATTTAACCTTTCTCCTACAATTTAATTAACCGTTAAAATCTAACATTTTAATATTTCCTGTTTGCGTAAGGCGAACCTGATGGAACAGTCTTAAATACAGCATTTCCAAAGGTTAAATTACGTCACGACAGACCAGTGTCTGCGTGCCAGTTTAAAATTAATTGTTAAGGGATGATAAAGTGACGTGATTCAGGCGTGGGAAAGAACAGAAAACGAGAGAGAGAGATGAGAGAGAGAGAGAGAGAGAGTTTTCTGTGATTTCTAACCTTTACCTTTATTTTACGCGGCTTCGCCGAGCAATCGCTTCCAAAGCCGCGGAAAGTAAGACTCTTGTTTGTTTTTCAGTTCTTTTGATTGTTTTAAATCAATCAGATGTTGGGCCAATTCAAAGATGGCTTCTGCTGCAGGTGATCCCGGGTGACTTAAAATAACGGGGTCCCGATCATAAATGGATTGCACAACATTGATATCATGAGGAATCTGCCCGGCTTGAATTAAACCGGTATGTAAAAATAATTCTGTGGTTTTCTTAAGTTGTTGAAATACATTTTCACCCTGAGCCTTTGAGGTACATTGATTGACCAGGGTCTGTATTTCCAGTGATTGGATCGTCGACAAAGATTTGATCGTGGCATATGCGTCTGCAATTGCCGTTGGTTCCGGTGTGGTGACAATCAGGACTTCGTCAGCTGATGTCACAAACTGTCTGATACTTCGATGAATGCCAGTTCCGTTATCGAGAATCAGAAAATCGTGAGTTGCCTCGAGTTCCTGCATTTGGCCGAGCACATCTTTTCGAACGGCTTCCGAACAGTCTGCCAGATCTGTTAAGCCACTGGCCCCCGTTACGACATTGATCCCCAATGGCCCTTGCAGTTGAATTTCTTTCAGAGAACGGGCACCGCTGACAACGTGAGAGAGATTCCAGTAACCATTTAGACGGCACAACAGGTCTATGTTTCCCAGAGCCAGATTCACATCCATCAGACAAACGGATGCTCCCGTCTGCGCTAATGCTAATGCCAGATTCAATGAAATGACCGATTTCCCGACTCCCCCTTTTCCGCTGCAAAATGCAATGGTACGACAGCGAGTTGTTTTGTCTTCCTGGTTGCCATCTGGCTCGAAGATCCCCGGCTGACGTTTTTCCATCATGCCACGTAGAACCTTCGCCTGATCACCCCGCGATGGGAGTGCAACCGACGGATTCTCATTCAAACTGGCTGCGGATTCTGCTTCCGCCTGCTTTGCTAAATTTTCGTTGACAGCTGGAGCCATCTGGCTAACCTTCTCTCTGATATTTATGTCGCTATATTTTTGATTCACTCATAGTCATCTTTTTTAAGATGACAGCGTCTCTACAAACGCTCGATCATTGCAATCGATCTTCTCCCAGAATGAGACGTGACATGCGGGCTGCGTTTGCCGGTTCGATATCATCGGGTACATCCTGACCTGTTGTCAGATAACGAACGGGAAGTTTTACATTCTGGCTTAATGCCAGCAGACTCCCCATCACTGGTGCTTCATCCAGTTTGGTCAGAATCATCGAAGTTGGGTTGGCAACTTGAAATCGTCTGGCAATTGCTTCAAGGCTCTTTGCGCTGGATGTCATGCTCATTACCAGTGAAACTTCATCGATGGGCACTTCGCGGAACAAGCTTTCGAGTTCTTTTATTTTGAGATCATCGCTGGGGCTTCTGCCGGCGGTGTCTACCAGCACCAGGTCGAGCCCGACGAGTTCATCCAGAGCCTGTTGCATCTCTTTGGGATTACTGACGACTTTCATAGGCAGGTCAATGATTTCCGCATAGGTGCGTAACTGTTCGACGGCGGCAATCCGATACGTGTCTACAGTGACCAGTCCCATTTTGATATTGTCGCGTAAGCGAAAATTTGCTGCGAGTTTTGCAATGGTTGTCGTTTTACCGACGCCCGTTGGTCCAACCAACGCCACTATTTTCCGTTGACCTGGAACAGGACTAATGGGGGGGGCACATTGTAATTGCGATTCAATTAACGCTGCCAGTAGCGCCTTACTGGCTGTTGTATCTTTTAATTGTTCGGGTGTGGAATTCGCTTTGAGTTTCGTGATTAACTGATGGGCAACACTTTCATCGACTTCCGCATCAATCAAATCGGTATAGATGTGGAACAACTCTGAAGGAACATCTGTAGATCTCTGAGATCGAGTACGGCGTTCGAGCGATTCTAACATCTCTTGAATGGCGTTGAGTTTTTCCGCGAATTCTTCCGTGGGATCATAGGCTTTCTGTTCCGGTCTTGTCTTCTTCGGCCTTGTCTGTTCTGGCCTTGTCTGTTCCGGTCTGATCTGTCGCGGAACTGTTTCCAGGTCTCGTTGATCAAACCGACGCTGTAATGGCCGCTGATCTGAAGGAGTAGACTGCCTGGGCTGAAATCGAGGTCCTGTCTGCTGTTGAACTGGCGTGGCACTCTGAGTGAATGTATTGGGTGGGGAGGTCGATTCTGCATGACTCTTTGCGGGTTGTAAATTTGAGGCCCGGTGTCGAATTGCGCCCGAGTGTGATTTTTTATTGATCGCTTCGGGAGTCCGTACATTGATGCCAAGCCCGGCAGTAATTTCGAATTCATCTTGCGACTTTGACCAGGGTAACAGGCTTTTACGGCCAGGAATCTGTTTGGTCTGGAGGATAACGGCATCGCTGCCCATCTCCTCTCGAACGAGCGTCAGTGCTTCCTGCATGGATGTGGCTTTAAAAGTGCGAACATCTTCCATGGTTTACGTTTCCTCTAATTAACTATTTCGTATGGCTCGTTTAATTTTTATATTATTCAATTTCTACTTTTTATAGCAGAACTTTGTTTCTCTTCCGGTATCACTCAGGCTGCACCTACAACATTTCCTGCTTGCGTATGATTGACTGAGATTTGTCCTACCGCTTCCACATCTGTGTCGCGAGTAATTTCATTCAAACTTAAAACCACTAGACGCGGCAGCAAGGGAGAAGTAATTTGTTTCAATCCCGCTCTGACTTGCGGATTGCATAAGACGATCGGATGTCCGCCTGATGCAACCAGTGGTTCCATCTGATCGGCAATAGCCTGTGTAATCATTTCTCCGGTCTGAGGGGCCAGCTTGATCACCAGACCATTTTCGTTGTAATCAATGCCTGACATGAGCACATCTTCGAGTTCTGGATCTAAGGTAACGACTCTCAACAGCCGTTTATTGTCACGGTACTGCTGGCAAATCGAACGGGCTAGACCATTGCGGACATACTCGGTCAAGATCATTGGCTCTTTGGTTCGATCTGCATAATCACCTAGAGACTGTAATATCGTTTCCAGATCACGAATCGGTACACGTTCTCGTAACAGATTGGATAGGACATGCTGTACTTGTGAAATTTTTAAGACATCGGGAATCAGCTCTTCGACAACCTTGGGGGAGGTTTCCTTGAGATTTTCAACCAGTGCATGGACCTGCTCTCTGGTTAACAATTCGCTGCTGTGTTCTCGAACGACTTCGGTCAGATGAGTGATCACAACCGCCGATGGTTCAACAACATTGTAGCCCATCAGTTCTGCGCGTTCTTTTTGTCCCAGTTCAATCCATTTTGCTGGTCGACCAAAAGCCGGCTCTACAGTATCGACGCCCGGAATATCTCCGTTGGTGGCACCGGTATCAATGGCCAGCAACCCATCGGGATAGATTGAACCCCAGGCTACCGAAACATCGCGAATTTTGATCTGGTAATCGCGTTGTCCTAGTCGAATGTTATCTCGAATACGCACTTTCGGAAGAATAATTCCTAGTTCCTGTGCTATTTTATGTCTGATGCGGGTCACGCGATCCAATAAATCGCCGCCTGTCGCCGGGTCGGCCATCCGTAATAAACCAACGCCCAATTCTAATTCCAGAGGATCAACAAACAGATGATCTTCGGGCTTGGGTTCGGGTCGGCTTGGAGTCTGTTGTTGTGTTTCTTCTTTTTGTTTTTTCACTGCAGCCACCTGTTGTCCTTTTTTCCGAAGTGTTCCCGTGATGGCACAGCCGGTGGCTAAGGCCAACATCGGACCAGCTGGCAGTCCGGTAAACGCCAGGGCAAACAGAAAGGTCGACGCCAGAAACAAGGCTTCGGGATGACCTGAGAACTGTTGAACAACATCACGGGGCAGATTACTTTCAACGGAAGTACGGGTTACAATCAAACCGGCTGCCAGTGAGATCAAGAATCCCGGAACCTGGGTGACGAGACCATCTCCAATTGTCAGAGTGGTAAAGACGGTTGCGGCTTTAGAAAGTTCCATACCATGATCGACCATCCCTACATACAGACCACCAACAACGTTAATCAGTGTGATGATAATACTGGCGATCGAGTCGCCGCGGACGAACTTACTGGCACCATCCATTGAACCATAGAAATCAGCCTGTTCGGTGACTTCCTTGCGGCGAGATTTGGCTTCATCGGAACTGATCAGACCCGCGTTCAAATCAGCGTCAATCGCCATCTGTTTACCGGGCATACTATCTAATGCAAATCGCGCTGCCACTTCACTGATACGGGTGGCACCTTTGGTGATGACCATGAATTGAATTGTGACCAGAATCACAAAGATAATCAGACCCACCACCAACTGACCGCCGGCCACTAACTGACCAAAGGCCTCAATCACGCCTCCGGCAGCAGCCGTCCCATCGGTAGCACCACGTGTTAAAATTAAACGTGTACTGGCAACGTTGAGCACCAGTCGTGCCAATGTCGTACCCAGCAGAATGGCAGGAAATACGCTAAATTCCAATGGGCGTTTAACGTAAATTGTGGTGAGCAAAATGACCACGGAAACCGTAATATTACATGACAGGAGGAAGTCCATCACGAACGGAGGCAACGGCGCAATGATTACCAGAACTGAACCCATAATGACGAGTGGGAAAATCAGTCCGGTATGGCGCATAATAGATCCGGATAGACCGGTGTTGGACTCCGGTGGCATCCATGCCTCCGTGACATACGGTTAAGGAAATGGGTAGGTTTGACAGAAAAGTAAAGAAGTGAGTGACTTAGAATTGAGATTTGAGATTTGGAGATGTGAGAGAGAGGCGAGTGATAATGAAATCTTCAAATTCTGTCCAGAGGATTTCTGAATAATTCGCTCAAGTTTTTATCAGTTGAAGCCGACGCCTCCCTTTCAGGCCAGCATTTTCGTGACGAGGTGTGCTTCTTCCACACCGGTTAAGCGGAAATCGAGTCCCTGGTAAAAATAGGAAAGTTCGCGGTGATCAATTCCTAAAAGATGGAGTACAGTCGCATGAAAATCGCGGACATGGATTGTATCTTCCACTGTGTAGTATCCTAACTCATCAGTTTCTCCTATTGTGACGCCCGGTTTCGAACCACCGCCTGCGACCCACATTGAGAAAGCATCGATGTGATGATCGCGACCAATCAGATCTCGGGGTTCTCCCTGAGGTGTACGCCCAAATTCGCCTCCCCAGATTACCAGTGTATCATCTAAAAGGCCGCGCTGTTTCAAATCTTTGACGAGTGCTGCACAAGCCTGATCTGTTTCCAGACAGCGCGCATCCAACGCGTCAGCCAAATCGGTTCCTTTATTACCATGATGGTCCCAATCAGTATGGTACAATTGAACAAAGCGTGAACCTTTTTCAATTAACCTACGTGCTAGCAGGCAATTACGGCCAAATGAGGGCTTCGCTGGATCAACGCCGTAGAGATCAAGGGTCTGTTTGGTTTCTCCCGAAAGATCCATCAATTCCGGCGCGCTGGACTGCATGCGGTATGCCATTTCATAAGCGGAGATCCTCGTTGAGATTTCAGGATCTCTCGTTTTCTCCAGTCGAAGGCCATTCAGTTGGTTGACCGTAGTAATAAAATCTGACTGTCTTTTTGAGTCAATGCCTTTGGGGCTCGATAAATTCAAGATCGGATCAGCGCCGTTTAGAAAAGGGACTCCCTGATAGGTGGTTGGTAAAAACCCGCTGCCCCACAAAGGTGCTCCGCCGCGAGGTCCGCGGGGTCCTGACTGCAGGACTACAAAGCCAGGCAAATTTTGTGATTCGCTGCCGATGCCATAAGTAATCCAGGAACCCATACTGGGACGCCCAAACTGCTGCGTGCCTGTATTCATAAACAGCTTGGCTGGTCCATGATTGAATACATCCGTTTTCATACTCTTTAAAATGGTAATGTCATCCACGACGGTTGCCAGGTGCGGTAAGGCATCCGAAATTTGTATGCCCGATTTCCCGTACTTTTTGAATTTCCGACGTGTCCCCAGCAATTTGGCATCTTTTTTCAGAAACGCAAACTGCTTGCCTTTAACATAGGACTCTGGGATGACGTTGCCTTCCAGTTCCTGCAGTTTTGGTTTGAAGTCAAACATCTCCAGTTGACTTGGCCCACCGGCCATGAAGAGATAGATGACGTTTTTTGCTTTGGGAGGATGGTGGGTTTTCCCCAGTGCAGAAGGGCTTGCTTGCGCCTGTTTTTCAGACTGCATCAAAGTCGCAAGTCCAATCGCACCTGCGCCGATGCCACAAGTTTCAAAAAAGTGGCGTCGAGTCTGATCCCGTAACATTAAGTCGTCGAAACTCATCCGATTCTCCCTGGGTGATCAATCGATTATCACCCACATTGAGGAATTTGTTATTCGCGTGTGATAAATTCATCCAGGTTCATTAAAACGCGTGCCACTGCCGTCCAACTGGCGGCTTCGGTAGCTGTGACTTTTTCCGGTAACTGTTGAGAAGCAAACTGTTCGGCTTCCTTTGGTGATTTTTTAAAATGTGCTCTCTGTTGTGCCAGATATCTCGTTAATACATCCAGTTCATGATCGGCGGGGGTTCTGGACAAACAGATTTGAAAAGCGTGCCTCACGCGACCTTCGTCATAATCGGGTCCTTCCTGCAGAATACGTACTGCGAGTCCCTGAATCAATTCGAATAAGGATTGATCATTGGCTAGCGTCAGAGCCTGCAAAGGAGTATTTGAGCGGACGCGACGGGTACAGGTGGTATTGCTGTTGGGCGCATCGAATGTTGGTAACATCGGATAAGGTCTTGAGCGCCAGAAGTAAGTATACATGCCGCGACGGAAACGATTTTCGCCTTGCTCTTCAGGCCAGCTCTTTTTGTTCTGAGTTAAGACATAGATGCCTTCCGGCTGCGGTGGATAGACACTGGGGCCTCCAATTTTCCGTGTTAACAAACCACTACTGGCAAGAAACAGATCTCGAATCGATTCGGCTTCGATCCGATAGCGGTTCTGTCGGGAAAGGAGCAGGTTGCGAGGATCCTGTGCCTGATTTGATGGGTTAAAGTCAGATGACTGACGATAAGCGGCGGATGTCACAATCAGTCGATGCAGTTTTTTTACATCCCAGTTCAGATTCATAAATTCAGCAGCCAGCCAGTCCAGGAGCTCGGGATTAGAAGGTGCTGTTCCCTGCGTTCCAAAATCGTTTTCGGTTTCTACAATGCCTTTACCGAAGAAGCGTTGCCAATATCGATTTACTGTGACGCGCGCCGTCAATGGCTGCTGCTTACTGATAAGCCAGTTTGCAAAGTCCAGGCGTGTGGGTGATTTCACAGTGGAAGGCATCGGTGGTAATATATCGGGAACACCGGGGCTCACTCGTGCGCCGGGTGCCAGAAAATTGCCGCGAAGCAGAATAAAAGTTTCGCGTGGCTTGGGAAGCTCCTTCATGACCATGGTTGTCACGATCTTCTTATTCAATTTGTTGAGTTCTGCGTTATGCTTTGTCAATTGCTGATTTTGATCTGACCATTGCACGTCTGATTTATGAAACGCCAGTTCTACCGTCGTTTTTTGTTTTGCATCCCATTTCTCTTCGGGCTGTTTCAGAATGGCATAAATTGCAGGATCTACATTTAACACACTGGGGTTCACAGTAGTCGCTGACAGGCGAAAACGACCTACATTGTATTTCGAATCGCGTGTCTGCTTGAGTGTGACCCGTAATTTCATAGGTACGGCAGACTTCAATGGCGCTTTTAATTTGATGATGGCACGACGATTGACATTCATTTCCCCTGTCTTCACGTTAATCGCCCAACCGGTTTTGAGGTCACCGTCGACAAGATTACTGGCCGGAAATTTCTGCTGCGAATGATCGGCAGTGGCTTCCGCCAGATTCACCGGTTTGAACTTCGACCAATCCGCTTTTGCCTGCTCTGCTACTTCGACGGTCAGTTCATCCAGTACAAAATTCCCATTGCCGGCCCAACCTGGGCCCATTTTGGGAAGGCTTGCATGGGTGAGCACTTCCAGACGCAGTCCCGTCGTTCCTGAAGGGATATTCGCGGTTTCGACGATGTAGGTATCGTTATTGGGAATCTTGCCTCCCACTAAGAGAGAATGATCTTTCTGAACCGTAATCGTCGCTCCATTGACCGATTTTGCCTGTTGCGTCTGTAGTATCGACCACTGTTTCTCCGATTTTTTCAACCTTTTCTGAATAGTCTCTTTCCACGCTTTGAATTGAGGTTCCAATATTTTTTGGCGTTCTGCCAGTTGTTTCTTCAATTCTGTGAGCTCTTTCTTGAAACCTGTGAGCTTCGTTTCCTGTGAGGTGGTTGGCAGTGACAATGTGGGGGGCGCGCTATTAATATCAGCAGTACTATTGAAGATCGCATAGAGTTGATAGAAGTCCCGCTGCGTTAAGGGATCGTATTTATGTTGATGACATTGCGCACACCCTACAGTCAGACCAAGGAACGCAGCGCCGGTCGTATTGACTCGATCCACGACTGCTTCCACACGGAATTGTTCCGGATTGGTTCCCCCTTCCTGATTGATGAGGGTATTCCGATGAAAGCCTGTGGCAATTAACTGGTCTGTTGTCGGTTTCGGCAGCAAGTCTCCCGCCAGCTGTTCTTTCACAAATTGATCGAAGGGCATGTTTTGATTAATGGCCTGAATTACCCAGTCACGATATTTCCAGATTGAACGTGGACCATCAATGGTAAAGCCATTCGAGTCGGCATACCGGGCGACATCCAGCCAATGTCGCGCCCAGCGTTCTCCATAATGGGGAGAGGCCATGAGTCGATCAACCAACCGCTCATACGCGTCGGGTCGTTTGTCGGCGAGAAATTTTTGAACTTCATCGACAGAGGGAGGCAGACCCGTTAAGTCCAGGCTCAGGCGACGAATCAGAGTGTTGCGATCCGCTTCTGCTGATGGTTTTAATTTCTTCTGTTCCAGATGACTTAAGATAAAGGCATCGACGGGATTACTGATCCATTTTTGTTGTTTTACTTTTGGAAGTTGAGGCTGCCGAATCGGTTGAAATGCCCAGTGGTCTGAAGTTTTCTGAACCACTTTCAATGTTTTTTCTGAATCCGGGATCTTGGCTCCCTGATCGATCCACTGCTGTATGATTGAAATTTCTGTTTTATTCAAGGGAGTCAGCTCATGGGGCATGCGGGGAATTTTACCTTGTCCCGACAGACTCAGAAAGAGAAGACTTTCCGCACTCTTACCGGGAATCACCGCCGGTCCCCGGTCTCCCCCTTTGAGAATATTGGCTCCATGATCGAGGCGCAATCCTGATTCTTCCCCCTCCTGCGAGTGACAGTCATAACAGTGCTGCTTTAACAAAGGGCGAATCTGTTTTTCAAAATCGATGACCGATTTCTTCTCGGCTGCAATCCCAGACTGCACCATCATTAGCATAGTAATGGCGAGGGTTGTGACTCGTCTAAACAAATTCCGCATGGTAAACCTGAATCAAAAGTGAACCGAGTTTGTGAGATCGTCAATCAGTATCGTCTCTCCCGGGATTCGATACTTGCTTATTACGATACTTCAAATCGCAATTACTGGAGAAGCGTGGAAGGCTCTATTTTTTTAAGGTATATTAATTATCAGGTTAACAGCAGCAGAAGCAGATTGCAAGTTTTTGTTGAGCGTACAGCGTTAAAAGCCTGTGATTACAATCTGGAACGAATTCCGCAGATTTTACTCGCCTTCAATCCGTAAGGCAGAAATCTGGACCTGGTCTTTGGTGGTCAGAAAGCTCAAGAAACATTCTCGGCCCGACTGCAGCGCAGGCTGAGTGCATGTTAGAACGCGACGTCCGCCGACACTGATGACAAATCGGTTTCCCGTACCGACAAATCGAATGCTGACCGACGAGGGACCGGTTGTATTCAGATCCAATTTGACCTGTTTCAGCGATTTGCTTACACCCTGCTTTACGGCAAAGACACTGAGCGTATTGTTCTGGAATATGATCGCACTGGCGATGAGCACTTTTTGGGGATTCGCCGGATCTCTGGTAAGTAAATGTAATTCAAACGAGGGGAGGTTCTCTTTCACATCGACGCGAAAACTAACGCTGATTTTTTTATATGGCCTTACAAAAGTCGCCGTTGAGATCTGTCCGGCTGTCGAAACCATTCCTGCTTCTGTGAACTGCCAACCTTTGCTTTTCCAGAACAGGTTGTAAAACGGGTTTTGCCAACTGGTGGAATTGAGTTCGCCTTCTTCGACCATTTTCACGTCTGGCAACAACGGCTGTCGATTCGCCGTTTGTGTGAGAACCAGTTCCGGATCCGGTGTGATGGGATCCAAGATCGGAGTGGGCTTCTCTTTGGACGAACCTGATTCATCATGTGGTGTCTTTGCTTTGCCCGATGGTGGTTCTGAAATGGATTTCTGACCTGCAGTCTGTCGGGATAACGCTTCGCGGTGCGGACGATCTGACTCCATGCTTTGAATTTTATAAATCAACAGAGTGGAGACGATCAACAAAATCACAGCCAAGAGGACGCCGGGGCTAATGCGTTTGGCTCTTCGAAGACTCTGTTCCGGTTCCTCTGGCATCATTTAATCTGTCCCCTTTTTTCTTGCCAGCTTACACAGTTCCTGAAAATGTTTTCCTAAAGCGCGTTCCAGATAAAATGACTGAATTCCAAACTGATTTTTCAACGACTCATATTGGCGTAGTGTAATTTGCAATTCTTCTGAATTCCATTCCGATGGTCGTTTGACCGCTTTGATCAATAGATTTTTGGGAGTATGCTCTGTATCGATAAATTCTACAACCTGAGTTCGATATCCGCAAATTTCCAGAACTTGTGCCCGCAATGCATCTGTGACCAGCGCGGCTGTTTTTTCTTTCAGGATGCCATGTTGCAGTAATCCAGTCAGAGGTTCGCTGGAGATTTGCTGAAAGATTTCATGTTGGCAGCAAGGGACTGCCATGATGACGGAAGCGCCAGCCTGTATGGCTGAGGCAATGGCGGCATCGGTGGCTGTATCGCAGGCATGTAGCGAGATGGACAGATCGCATTTGCTGGAACCGGAATCGAACTGTGAAATATCTCCTGTTTTGAAGGATAGTCCTTTGCATTGCAGCCGATCTGCGATGCATTGACAATCTGCAACAACAGATTCCTTCAGATCGAGTCCTATAATATTTACGTCGCGTTTCCATATTTCGGTAAATAAATAATGAATTGCAAATGTGAGATAACTTTTTCCGCAACCAAAATCGAAAATTCCGAGTTCTCCGCGCGCTGGCAAGCCAGTTACGATATCGTTGATGAATTCCAGATAACGATTAATTTGCCGAAACTTGCGGTATTGAGCTGCTTTCACTTTACCGGCTGGTGTCATCACACCAATGGCTTCCAAAAAAGCACAGGGGGATCCTTCTGGAATAAGATACTGTTTGACCCGATCATGCGATTCAACCAGCGGGGAGTTTGATTTGGTTGGCGGTTGTTTTTTCAGACGCACCGTTCCCTGATTTGTCTTTTGAAAATGATAGTCCGCTTGCTGCGTATAGAGATAGCCTTCCCGAAAATGATTGGACCAGAGTTTTGTCATTCGTTCAATTGTTTCGGAGTGAGTGAGATTTTCATGAACTTCCTGCTGTTCCCGAGTGAGCGCCAACTGGTAATGTGGCTTGCCCTTGATGATTACAGGCCGCAATGTGACCTTTTGCCCGACTGACGATTTTTTATCGACGGGTTTGCTTAGCACCACCTGAATACAGGCCCCTGCATTGAGCGTCTGCACGACTTCGGTCGGTAATGTGAATTCAAGATGTGATTGTTGATGTTTCGTCAAAGGGAATTTGATCCTGTGCGTTATGTTGAATATTTCTGTTACCAAGAATGTATTGCGCTACGCCTGCCAGCAGGGGAATAGCGATAATCTGTCCTCCTGTCAGCATGAGATACAAGGGGTATCCGAGGTCACCGGGTAGTATCGTCAGATATTTTCCCAGTAACATTTGCAATGCTAAAACGGCAGCAAGAAAAGCGGAGGCAGGAAGTGTCAGACTTTCTGAATTTCGTTTCCTGACGACAATCACAAAACATGCCAAGCAGAGTGCTGCGAGAAAACAGACGCTGATGACCTGCTGCCAACCCAGATAGAGGCCGATCAATATTAACAGAGAAGTTGTCCCCGGCTGAATCAGTGTGCCTGGTTTTTGTGTTTGAAACAGTACAGGCCAACTAAACAGAATGCCGGCAATGGCTCCGTAAAAAAGCCCCCAGCCCATTGTGATCAGAGTTTGTACTTCAAGACCTAAATGCAGCGAACCATGATAGCGAGTTTCACTTAATATGTTGTCGCTGGAGAGGACAGTAGAGGAAACAGCATCAACTGGAATCAACGCTGGCACAGGATGTAGTTCTGGAAGGAAAACACCGGCGATGATGCCTGCCATAAAGCACCAGATCAGCAGACGGCGCGGGATGAGCTGACGATCAAACTGAATATAAGCAGCAGCCAAAACGACAATAAATAAGTAACTGTAATAGAGATCCAGGGCGATCAGATCCCAGGTCCGCCCTTCCATAATTTGATAAACGCCCGAAAATCTGTTGGGATCGCGATAGGGCAAAAACTGACCACCGGAACGTACCAGCGTCAGATACAACATTACAAAAAAAATGCCGACGATGGCTTCTACTATCGGATAACGCATGGAAATGGAAGACTGACAGTACCGGCATTTTCCCCTCAGTAATATCCAGGCAAAAATCGGAAGATTATCGCGGGTCCGAATGGGGGTTTCACATACGGGACAACGGGACTTGGGTTTGGAGATATTCAACCCTAAGGGCATGCGGTAAATGACTACGTTTAAAAAACTACCAATCACTGATCCCATCACGAAGCACCAGGCTGCAGTGAACACCTCCAAAACCCACAAGTTAATACTTGTAGAATGAACTAACATCAGTTGCATGGCTTCTGGTCTATCTATTACTTCAACTGTGACTCAATGCGGATAATTTGTTTCCAGTACGAATCGACTATTGATTACAGATCAGGAAATCAGAATCTGATCTCAGCTTATTTCAAATTCGTTGCTCTAACTTTATCAAAAAACAAAGAAATTTGGTATTTTTCGCAATTCCTCTCTTCCTATAGACAGAATCAAGCGAAAGCAGAAAAACTCAAATTGTCATTGAATGCATCATAAGAATAATTCCATGAGAAATATATGCACCATTTTACATAACTGGTACTCACTTTTTCCAAAAGTTGGCCAAGATGCTACTTTCTCCCAAACCCCAGTCAACAGAACTAATTACTTCTACCGATAAATTATGCATCCCAGTAACTTAATCTCAGACTACCTCAAACTCCTTCGAATACGAATCAAGTCTCTCAATTTCCATCGTCTCGCATTCGAAAGTGTTTAAAAAAGTGATTTCCAAGGCTTTGAAGCGTCTCAAAACCAAGCCCTTCTGGCGAAGATTTTGCCTTCATATTAATTTGGAACGCTTTTTACTCCCTACGGAATCAACAACACCAGCCAGAATGATGCAGGCAATTTAGCGGCTCTTAAATATATTCTGCAAAACTCAAAACACAATATGTAGACTTGGAAAGAATCCGGAATGAATTCAAGGATGACTGCCCACCTTTGGATTAGATGTTCAACATTAATCGTTTTTTCAACTGTGATCCAAGTTGCCTGTGATGTACAGGGAGATCCGGGTCCCAAACTGCTGGTGCCGGCATTAGACAGTCAACCTGTCAAAATAAAACAGGTACAAACCTCATCAGAGGAATTGCCTCTGGTTGCTCGCAAACCAAATTTGAGTATCGAGGCACGCAAACCAGATCTGGTAGCGGAAGAGGCCACAGATAATAAAACGAACAAAAAGTCCATGTCCGAGCCAAAACCATTTCGGGGCATTGCTAAAAAATCGACATCCACACCTAAAAAACCCACGGTTCCTGAAATACCCAAAATCGTTGATCCTCTGGACAAACTGGTGGATGAAGCGATTGAGGTCTCTCATCGCAGAATGCTTTCCACCGAGGTACATACTCCGTGGCAGATTGCACATGGGATACTGGCTCTTCGATGGGAATACACACTTTATCAGAACAACAAACGAGTCAGAGCCATCGACTGGGTCTCTACCGGACCTAACTTTCGAAATCGTCCCTGGTTTATCACCACTGATCATGGTGGTAAAGGTCATCCCTTTACTGAACCCTATGCATTTGAAGGGCACCCAAATCAGTTTCTGGCCTTCTACGCGATGGCTGGTCTGCCTCTTGATCATAAATTCAAGGCAGGATCTAAAACCATCACGATTGCCAGCATGATTCGCAATGCCAAAGCAGAAGTGAATACCGATGAAGAAATCACCTGGACGCTGTGGGCATTTTCCCGTTATCTGCCCTGGGATACAGAATGGGTCAGCAACAAGGGCGAACAATGGAACATGGAAACTCTGGTTCGCGTGCAGATGCAATCAGAACCTACCAAGTCGGCCTGCGGAGGCACGCATGGGTTGTTTGCGTTAGCCAGCTCGGTCAATAATTATGCCAAAGACCAAAAACAGTTAAGAGGCACCTGGCTGGAAGCGAGTATGCGAGTGCGTCAATATATTGAGTATGCACGATCCATGCAAAACCAGGACGGTTCATTTTCCGCTAATTATTTTGAAGGTCCTGAATACGCGAGTGACGTGAATAAACAGGTTTCTACAACCGGCCATACTCTAGAATTCATTATTGAAGGCCTGCCGCAAAATCGACTGAATGAACCGTGGGTTAGAAGTGCTGTCTCTCGGATTGCCAGGGATCTGGTTGACTATAAAAAGCAGCCTCTTGAACCGGGGGGCATGTATCATGCTATTGACTCGCTTATGATTTATCGTGAACGTACTCGACCGCAGTATGCCAGGCAACTGGAACTGCTGGCAAAGCAAAAGGTCTTTGAGCAGCCTGCCGCTTCAGCACCGATTATTGGTTATTCAGAGCAATTTCTTCAGCAGCAGAAAAACGCCGCACAATCAAAATACCAATCACGATATCAACAGAACAACAAACCTGACAATCCGCCTACGCGACAGGCTCGTCGCCGCCGATTTTCGCGGTTTCGATAACTCAGGTTGATCCCTGCTCAGTCATTTTCAGACATGGTAGAGTCGCCATCGTTCTCTTTCAGATTTCGTATTGAAGGAACCCATGTTCTGTGTTCGTCGACTCTTTCACGGATCGACTCCAGAGTCGGTGGTGTCTGTGTTCCATAATCAGCAGATCTGGAACGTTTACGTGGTCGTGGCTCGTACTCGTAACTGTCTGACTCTTTCTTTTTCCACCAATACCATAGTCTAAGCGACTGCTGTCGTGCCTCTGGTGGTTTGTCGCGTAAGAGCCAGAGGGTTAGTAGGAGTACTACGATCATGCTGATCGCAATCAGCATGGGTTTGCCGGGAGGTTCTCCACTGGTGACGACGACGAAGATACAGGCAAACAATCCCCCTGCCAGTGTAAACACTGTTGCCAACCAGGCTGCCGCCTGATCTCCCGACCCATGAGGGGACCGACCGGATGTCATTGCTTGCTCCTCCGATGTAGTGCACTAACTGACCAATGATCGAGTTCTGCTTCTCATACAACGACTCGCCTCTATGATATCATGGGAGCAAATCATTCCGCACTACAAAATTTTAATTTTGTGTTTTGTCTAAAGGAAAATATCCAGATATAGCACAAAGAGCATCAGTCCGAGAACGAATATCATACCAAGATAAGTGGCGGCAGCGAGCACCTGTTCGTTAGGCTTTTTACGGGTAATTCCTTCCCAACACAGAAACACCATATGACCTCCATCCAGTACAGGGATCGGGAGGAAGTTCAAGACGGCCAGATTCACACTGAGAAATCCGAGGAATAAAAGGAGTTCCGAATAACCCTGGTGGGCAACCTCATAGGCAACAGAAGCGATTTTGATCGGTCCGCTCAATTCGAGAGGTGAAACGCGCCCGGTGAAGAGGCTTCTTAGAGTGAGATAAATATCTTTTGCCGAATTGGTGGTGTATTCGACGCCCATTCCCAAAGCTTCACCCATGGTATCCGCCCTTTGAGTTTCGCGTAACAACTGCATCTTGATTCCCCGAACGGGTAATGACCATTGTTCTCCCGGTTTCTGTTTGGTATTGACCCAGGGCATCAGTTTGACTTCTCGGATTTGTTTTTTGTTACTGATGGTCAACTCAACAGGCCAGCCGGGGCGTACCTGCATCTCCCAGAATGCATTGGCCCAGTTCATATTTTTATCATCGAATTCATAGCTGACTTCCGGGATTCCGCCCCAGTCGGCAAGTTTGTCGTTTTCGGGCAGCATGATTTTGATTTTTTTAATGTGCTCATCAGGTTTGATTCCCGCTTGAGCAGCCGGGCTGCCCTCTTCGACTTTTAGAACTGACGGAATCACATGAAAGGCGATGCCAACAGAACCAACGGCTAACGGAGTATTTGAATAGATTGGATGTTCGAGCCAGGCCGGACTGTCTAGCGGAACCACATTCAGACTGACTTCGGTAGGATCAGCTCCATCTTGCTCGCGTTTCACAATCACCGAAACTGTTTCGCCCGCTTTCTCAGAAAAGTAATTTGGTAGTTGCAATGGATTCAGAGCTTTCCCGACATCTTTTCCATCGATGTGAGTAATTTTGTCTCCCACCTTCAAACCTGCGCGTGCGGCCGGTGAACCATCCTGGATCGCTTCAATCGGTCCAATGTCCATCCAGAGGCCTAAAGTCCGAAAGGGATTATTGCCTACGGTGATTTCCACAATTTCCGAATCTGGTGTCCCTTTTCGAACCACTCCTGTCTTCAAAACCTGGTTACTTTTGGCTGCGAACATTCTTTGTAACTGTGCATAGTTTTGAATCGGTTCTCCGTTGATCGTTTTGAATGTGTCACCCTGTAAGAATGCGGGTTCTGCCTTTGCGGCTGCTGTCCCTTTACTGGTCACGCTTGCTCCCGGATCCGGTAAAACAGGAATACGTAGACTGTTGGACGGGATCAAACCGATTTGTGGCCTTGTACCTGTCCGGTCGGGAGTAATTTTGACGTCGAATTTTTTTCCGTCCGGATGAACTCCCTGCATCGTGATATCGCCATCACTAAACGCACTGCTGCGGATGATATCCATATACGAATTCGCTTTTTCGCCATCAATTACTTCAATCACATCACCGGGTTGAATGCCAGCTTTCCAGGCGGGCATGCCTGAAATCGATGCGCCTACCACACTGGGCATCGATTCGACACCCATTCGAAACGCGAAAGCAAAAAACAACATTCCGGTTATGATATTCATAATCACGCCAGCCGAAATGATCCCCATTCTCTGGTAAACGGGTTTGGCAGAATACGAACGTGGATCGAGGGCAATTTCTTCGCTTGTTAACTGACTCGGATCTACGTCGTCCTGTCCCAGCATTTTGACATAACCACCAAAGGGAATGATGGAAAGCGCATATTCGGTTTCGCCATATTTGAAGCTGTAAATGATAGGGCCGAAACCAATACTGAACCGTTCGACTTGGACATTACACCACTTGGCAACCGCGAAGTGTCCCAGCTCGTGAAAGAAAATCACCAAGCCCAGTCCTAATGCAACCATGGCGATGTTGAGAACTTTGCCTATGAAGGTCCCTAATATCAGACTGGATAACTCTAGTTCCACTTTTTTATCTCCTTGCGAGCCCAGCCATCCAGTAGAAACAGTTCTTCCAGACTTGGGTTGGGATCGAATTGATGTGATTCTAATACTTGTTGACAGGAAGTCGCGATATCGCAAAATCGCAATCCACCTGATAAAAATCGCTCAACAGCGGCTTCATTGGCCGCATTTAACACCGCACCGCATGTCCCCCCCTTCTCTGCGACTTCATAACCGAGTCGCAATGCAGGGAACGCTTCCATATCGGGTGGTTCAAAGCTTAATTCAAAAGACCGACTCCAGTCCATTGGAGTATTCAATCCTTCTCGCCTATCAGGATACGTTAGTGCGTACTGAATGGGAAGTCTCATATCCGGAGGCGAAAGCTGGGCGATGACGGATCCATCTACATATTCGACCATGGAATGCACAATCGACTGCGGATGGACGACTACAGAAATTTGATCTGATTTCAAGTTGAATAGCCATTTTGCTTCAATGATTTCCAGTGCTTTGTTCATCATTGTGGCAGAGTCAACGGTGATTTTCGGTCCCATCTCCCAGGTAGGATGTGCTAACGCCATTTTAGGAGTGACGTTTTCCAGTTCGGAAGGGGTTGCTCCTCGAAACGGACCACCGCTGGCGGTCAAAATCACTTGTTTTACTTCGCTAGGGTGTCCTGCCTGTAATGCCTGAAATATTGCATTGTGCTCGCTGTCTACCGGTAGCAGAGTTGCTTGAGTGCGAGCGGCCAAATCCATAATAAGCGGCCCTGCAACGACTAACGTCTCTTTATTTGCAATACCAACTATTTTCCCCGCTTCGATTGCTGCCCAGGCTCCCTTCAAGCCAGCCGCCCCGACAATTCCACAAATGACAATGTCAACCTCATCTGATGAAGCCACCCGTTCAATCTGGTCATCTCCAAACAGCAGTTCTGTCGAAGGGGAAAATGAATCTGCATTGATGTCTGATTTCAGCTCAGAATTGCTGAGTACGGACCAGCGAGGACAAAACTGCATTGACTGCTGAGCTAACTTCTCCCAACTGTTATGGGCGGTTATTGCAGTTAACTGCATTTCCTCCGGATGGTCGGCGATCACTTCCAGAGTACTGGTACCAATCGAACCCGTGGACCCGAGAACGGCTATTCGCTTCATTCGACCCTGTTTTCTCATCCCCAGTCAGTTTACTTGACTGTTTTATCGATTCTCACAAAGAGCGGAAAAAAGACGTTCCCCGGTTCCAGTTTTTGCCCTAACCACCAACGAATCCGCATTTTAGGCGTATTAATTGAACATGGCAAGAGGCATTCACTCTGCAACAGTTCCTTTTCAGAACGAGTTTTGTGCCGAACGATGATTTCTGTGCAAACGTTTGATTGACCCCTCTGCCGAAACCACATACATTAACTAGAGAGGTACGCTGCGTTAAGGATCCCTGATCGCAAAAGTGGCCTCCTGCATTTAGATCTACACCTGATATTATGTTCCCTTCATTTCTTCATTAGAAATGATTTGAACTGCTAATTCCTCTGAAAAGATAAAGTCTCCATGCCAAATACGGACCAAGACCCACAAAAGCAAAAAAAAGAACGCCCTTCCTCTCCTGAGAACTCATCCAAAGGTGATCCAAAAGGGCCCAAAAACAATGTCATCTGGTATCTGGTTGTTGGTGGGTTGATCGTGGTGATTACGCTTTCGATCTTCTCGAATAATAACAAGGGCGACAAAATCAAGTTTGGTGACTTCGTCAAAGGTCTTGATGATGGAAAATATAATAAGACCAACGTTCATGAACTGAAATTTGGCAGCGATTATATCACGTTTCAAGATCAGCCTAATCCGGAATCGCCTGAAAAAGGGAAATTACCCGAAACCACCAAGAAATTTTACATCCCAGTCTGGGGAATCGCCTCTGAAACGCGCGCTCAACTGCAATCCAATCTGGAAACGAAAGATATCATCGTCGATTCCGAAAGCCGACCGTCGGAATGGGAGTCGCTGATCGCCGTTTTATTCTTCCCGATTGTGCTTTTGATTTTTGTGATTTATCTGTTTCGCCGAATGGGTGGCGCGGGTTCGCCGATGTCATTCGGTCGCAGCCGAGGGAAAATGTATGCTCAAGAAGATATTGAGGTCACCTTCAATGATGTCGCGGGTATTGATGAAGCCGTCGAAGAGCTGCGAGAAATTGTTGAGTTTTTGAGAACACCGGCGAAATATCAGGCGCTCGGCGGTCGTATCCCCAAAGGCGTGTTACTGGTGGGTCCACCGGGAACCGGTAAGACCATGCTTGCCAAAGCGGTCGCTGGCGAAGCAGGCGTTCCGTTTTACGGTCTGTCCGGTTCTGACTTTGTCGAAATGTTTGTAGGAGTAGGTGCGGCCCGCGTGCGGGATATGTTCCAGCAAGCCGCCCAGAAATCTCCGGCGATTATTTTCATAGACGAACTGGATGCGTTGGGCAAAACGCGCGGTAGTGGAATGCCCGGCGGTCACGATGAACGCGAGCAAACACTGAATGCCCTTCTTGTCGAAATGGATGGTTTTGGTTCTGACCAGAGTGTGATCGTGATGGGCGCAACCAACCGTCCGGAAACGCTGGACCCCGCTCTCATGCGACCGGGTCGTTTTGACCGCCATGTACTCGTGGATCGCCCTGACGTGCGAGGCCGCGAAGCTATTCTTAAGGTACATAGCGCCAAAATCAAAATGGATGAAACGGTCAATCTGCAGAATATCGCCAAAATCACTCCCGGTTTTGTAGGTGCAGATCTTGCGAATCTCATTAACGAAGCTGCTTTGCTCGCCGCTCGCAATAACAAAAATGCCGTTACCATGCTTGAATGTGAAGAAGCAGTCGAACGGGTAGTTGCCGGTCTGGAAAAATCAACCAGATTGATTCATGAAGATGAAAAAAGTCGAGTGGCGTATCACGAATGTGGTCATGCTCTGGTAGCCTGTTCGTTACCCAATGTCGATCCGGTTCACAAAATTTCGATTGTTCCCCGAGGATTAGGTGCGCTCGGTTATACATTGCAGCGTCCCGAAGAAGAAAAGCAACTGGTAACGCAAAGTGAACTGGAAAGCCGAATTTGCGTGCTGCTGGGAGGCATTGCCGCCGAAGAAATTATTTTTCAGGAAACCTCCACCGGTGCTCAGAACGATTTACAGCGTGCCACCGATCTGGCCCGCCGCATGATCACCGAGTTTGGCATGAGTCCCAAATTAGGTCGTGTGCATTACAGCGAATCTAGAAGATCCCCTTTTCTGGGAGACTCACAAAGTTCAGCCGATGGTGTTCACAGTGAAAACACACTGCGAGAGATCGATCTCGAAATCAGGCGGATCATTGATGAATGCTCCAAAACCGCGTATGAAGTTCTGGAAGAACGCCGAGAAGTACTGGAACATCTCACTAGAGACCTGCTGGAATGTGAAGTCATGGATATGGAGCAGTTACAGGCCATTCTGAAAGAGCATCAGCGAGGGCCTCAAATCAAACCCGGTACGTTTAAAGGCAATACACCGGAAGGAAAAACTGAGGATTCGGAACAGGATGATCCCACAGCCGAGAATGACCAACCATCAGACGGAACGGGAGCATGAGTGAGCTGAAGAGCATCTGCGTCTTTTGTGGTTCGAAATCAGGAAATGATGAGCAGTATCAGCGGTCCGCAATTGAATTGGGTCGTTTGATGGCACAACGAAACATATCGCTTGTATATGGTGGTGGTAGCGTCGGTTTAATGGGTATCATTGCCGATGCCGTACTTGAATCGGGAGGCCGGGTGGTTGGTGTCATTCCCCGCCAATTGGCAACTAAAGAACTGCTTCATCCCGGCGCTACAGAAATGCATGTTGTGGAAGACATGCATTCGCGCAAGGCGAAAATGTCGGAATGTTCGGATGCCTTCATCGCGATGCCCGGCGGCTATGGTACTTTGGAAGAATTGTTTGAGGTCGTCTCCTGGGTTCAACTGGGCATTTATTCCAAACCGGTTGGCCTGTTGAATACGTCTGGATTTTACGACCCTTTATTGAACATGGTCGAACATTGCATTGAAACGGAATTTATCAAACCGAAGTATCGGGATTTGATCATCGCTGATGAAAGCCCGTCTGCGTTGATTGATCATCTACAAAGGCATGAACTGCCTGTGATTGAAAAAATCCTGGACCTCGAAGAGATTTAAACGTCAACGAATATTGATCTCTGCTGAAAAAGCTAATTCGCAGTTCCCATTGCAATTGCTGTTGCGGTCGCAAATTCGCGGCTGTGTGAAATCGTAATGAGAATTTCTGTAATTCCCAATTCCCCCGCCTGACGTTCGACGCCACCTGAAATCACAATCGTTGGTTTTCCGCTCGCTAAATTGATGACTTCAATTTCTTTCCAACCAATCCCTTTGATGAAACCGGTGCCTAACGCCTTCATCACAGCTTCTTTCGCTGCCCAGCGTCCTGCATAATGCTGCTCTTTATTTTTCTTGGTGCCGCAATATTTATTTTCATTTTCAGTAAATACGCGATCAAGGAACGTTTCTCCATGCCGCTCGATCATTTGACCGATTCGTTCAATCTCGACAATATCTGTACCCAATCCGACAATCACTGGCATTTACCCTGTTTCTGGTCGCATGTATAATACATTAAATTCAAATCTTTCACTGATATTTGAAACAAAATCAAATTCAGCAGGGTACTCACCCTATAGAATGTAAATATTATTTTCGCATCTCATTAGCGCCCCTCATTAAAGTAGAGTTGAAAGGTGAGTTCAAGGTCGAATGCAACGCTTCTGTTACCTAATCCCGGGATTCCTGTCCGTTTGCCTGTGCGCATTTCCTCTTTTCGCAGAATCTACTAATTCCCTGATCGGGAAAAAAGTAGAGAACTTCAGCCTCAAAGATTTTCGAGGCAAAACTGTTTCACTGAATGATCAGACAGTGCAGAAGTTCACAGTGATTGCCTTTTTAGGAACAGAATGCCCGCTGGCAAAATTGTATGGCGGGCGTTTACAAGAACTTTCGCTGGAATTTGCTGATCAGGGTGTCTCGTTTTACGCCATCATGTCCAACCAACAGGATTCACTTACTGAAATCGCCGCTTATGCGAGGAAGCATGAGATCACGTTTCCGGTACTCAAAGACGCCGGCAACCATGTCGCAGATCAATTCGGTGCCAAGCGGACTCCTGAAATTTTTCTACTCGATGCAAAACGAACCATTCGCTATCACGGACGTGTGGACGACCAGTATGGCGTTGGTTATCTCAGAGATGAACCCAAGCGGGAAGACCTGAAGATCGCGCTCACAGAACTTATTGCAAACAAACCGGTCAGTGTTGTTTCGACTGATCCGGTTGGGTGTTTTATTGGTCGCATGCGTGAGCCTGACTCCAAAAGTTCCGTCACCTATTCCAATCAGATATCTCGCATCTTTCAGAAGCACTGCGTTGATTGCCACCGCGATGGAGAAATTGCCCCCTTTCAATTGACCGAATATCAGGAGGTCGCTGGCTGGGCGGAAACGATTGCCGAAGTGGTTCGTGACCAAAGAATGCCTCCCTGGCATGCGGATCCGGCGTACGGGAAATTTTCCAATGATTGCAGCTTGAGTCAAGCAGAAAAAGAACTGATCTACCAATGGGTGGAACATGGGGCACCAGAAGGTAATCCGAAAGATCTGCCTGAACCGAAAACTTTTATTGCCGGTTGGAAACTGCCTCAAAAACCAGATGCTGTATTTTATATGCGTGACAAACCTTTCCAGGTGCCTGCACAAGCCGGGAAACGGGGTGTCAAATATCAGTATTTCACCGTTGATCCTGGTTTTAAAGAAGACAAATGGTTGACCGGCGCTGAAGCGCTGCCTGGTAACCGGGCCGTCGTGCATCATATCCTGGTTTTTGCCCGCCCCCCCTCGGGAAAACGAGTGCGTGCCTTCGGGGAGGGAGATCAGTTTCTAGTCGGCTATGTTCCCGGTTCCCGAGAAGTCATGCTGCCGAAAGGCATGGCCAAAAAAGTTCCCGCGGGATCCAAGCTGGTATTTCAGATGCACTATACCCCGATCGGCAGCGAACAACTGGATCGTAGTAAAGTCGGTCTGGTTTTTACTGATGAATCAAAAGTCACCCATCAGGTTGTGACCGCGCAGGTCATCAATCAGGATTTTGTCCGGCGTCGCATTTCCATCGACGCGAACGACGACAATTTCCAAATTGAAGGTACTTCTCCTCCGAATGACCGTAATGCACTTCTATTGAGTTTTATGCCTCATATGCATCTGCGTGGAAAATCGTTTCGCTATGAATTGAGAAAAACTCCTGCCGAGCCGGGAGAAGTTTTGCTCGATGTCCCTGCCTTCGATTTCAACTGGCAAACTGCTTACCAAATTGAGAAACCAATTCCCCTTGAGACAGGTGACTACATTCACTGTGTCGCGCACTTTAATAATTCGGATAGTAATCTCTCGAACCCGAACCCGAATAAGTCGGTTTCCTGGGGCGATCAAACCTGGAATGAAATGATGATTGGTTATTTCAACGTTGCAATTCCGAAAAAAGAAGCAGCAGCCGAAAACGAATTCAAGACCATTGCGTTCCGACTTATACGAAGGCGCGATAAAAATTCCAACGGTAAACTGGAACAGGATGAGGTCCCGCTTCGCGAACTCCCATTTTTCTTTCAGGCAGACAAAGATAAAAACGCCATCGTCACCGTTGAAGAACTGGCCGCTTTAATCGAAAAAAATCAAAGCCGGAAAAAAGAATAAACGCCCCTCTCGGATGGGGGCATCAAAATCTCACTCACGCCCCCTCTTCCGTTGCTGATTTTCCCGTTGTGGAATTCCGTTGGTTCGCCTGGACCAGCTGATTAGCACTTTACGTCTGAATTAAGCAAAACATGTGGATAAATTTCCAGTTTTAAATTGCTCAGAGATGTGAATACATATAGTATCAAGGTTCATACATACTAGACGGCTCTCGTACTGTTTACTGAAACAAAGCCCCGAGACTGCTTTCGTTCACTGGAACATTTACTGGCACATTAACTGTCACATGTACAGAATACGTAATGACAAACTTTGATCCTTATCAACGCTGGCTTGGAATACCTCTAGAAGACCAACCGCCTCATCTCTATCAGCTGCTTGGGATAGAATTGTTTGAAGATGACCCCGAAATCATCAATGCCGCTGCCGAGAATTCCATCGCGTTCATTCAACAAAATGCATTTGGAGTGGAATTACAACAATCGCAACGCGTTCTGAAGGAACTTGCTGCTGCGAGTAAATACCTGCTGGCTCCAGAAAACAAAGCCAACTATGACAGAAAACTTAAAATCAAAATGGGGTTATTGCGTCCTGAATCCACTTCAGTGAAACAGAGTCAGAGCAAGACTGATCATCGCACGTCGGTTCAGTCAAACGACAACCGGGTACCCATTCCGGAACAAAGTGACCAAAAGAAACTCAACCTGCTCGGACTTGAGATCAGTTATCTGATGGCAGGCGTGAGTGCTGTTGTTTTCTTATCTCTCATCATCACATTCAGTATTTTCTTAATGGGTGGAGATGCTGAAGCCGAATCGCCGGTTCAAACGGCTGTGAAAAAGCTGCCAGCTGAATCGGACAAACCGGCGTCTGAGGCAGCAGGGCAAATTAACATTCATCCTGATATTAAGAAGAATCCCGCTTCGAAAAAGCCAGTGGCAGCGCTCCCCAAACCCGCTGCTCCCGTTCCATTACCTGCTGAAGAGTTTACCGGGCAGTTCATAGTACGAGCCGATTCCGTAAACAAAAAATTGGGTAAACAACTGCAAGATGTCATTGTAGATGTAATTTATCAACCGGGTCGTAAAAAAAGTGAACGAGTTGTACTGGGAACCATTAAAACAGATGCAAAAGGCCAAGCACAATTACCGGTCAAACTGACTCCTCAAGAGCAGACAGGACGGTTTCTGGTCAAATTGAGCAGAGAGAATGAAACCTGGGAACGAAAACTGAATAACTTTCCCAACGAACTGACACAAACTCTCACCATCCCAGTCGTTACCAAACCGGAATATCTTAATCCGTCTTGGATTGAACAGCGTCTGGAACAAGTTAATATCGACAAATTACTTGAGGAATATCGGGACATAGATGACCCGTTCGTTCAATCCATTCGCGCTGCATTGGATCTGTCACAACATATTCTACGCGATCATCCGGAGGCATTGCGTGAGCAATTACAGGCGCGGCTACTGAATCGACTGGAACCCGAGCTTACTGCGTTTCAGATTTTTTCAGATCAGCGTATTCATCTCCGTTCTGAATGGCCGACCATCAATCAAGTAGGAGGATCATTACTTCGAACGATTGGAATTCATTCAGGAGGTGTCAATTGCCTGGCGATCACACCAGATGGAAAATATGCTGTTTCAGGAGGGGATGACAGGTTGATCAAAGTCTGGGACCTTTCCAGCCAGACATTGGCATCAACTTTCAAAGGTCATAAGCGTGAAGTTTATTGTTTATCGCTTACCCCAGATGGAAAACAGATAATTTCGGGATCTAACGATCGGACAATAAAAGTCTGGGATTTCAAAAGTGGCAAACTGCTTCAAACCCTTAAAGGGCATACTAGTTCTGTGTTACAGCTTGATGTGTCGCCCGATGGAAAAATTGCTGTTTCTACATCTCACGATAAACAGTTGAAATTTTGGGATCTCACCACCGGAAAAATGATCCGCTCGATCCCTGCAAAAAAATTCGGATTTGGATCCATCACCATTCCTTCGAATGGGAATCAGGTCTTTACAGGAGTAGGGACCAGCTTAGTTTCTTATAATTTAGAGACGGGTAGAAAGTCAGGAACGATCAAAAGTGAGACCTATGAATTCCAGAAGATCACGACGACTCCCGATGGGAAATACGCCATCACAGGTAAGAATCCACCAAGAGTCTGGGATCTCTCCAGTGGTAAAGTAATCCGTACTTTAGAAAATCATCCTGGAAACATATCATGCATGACCGTTTCTCCAGATGGAAATCAAGTCATTGCCGGTACTAATGAACGAGAAGTGGTGATCTGGGACTTTTCCAGTGGTAATTTAGCCCATATATTCAATGGCCATCTGGATAGGGTCACGAGCCTCTCAGTGTCACCTGATGGAAATCATCTCATTTCAGGATCGAATGACACCACTCTTAAGCTGTGGAACCTGCGAGGCAGCAATCAGAGTTCTTTGACAGAAAAGCATGGTCGGGAAGTGAAATCGGTGATCATTTCAAGAGATGGAACACAGGCAGTTTCAGGGGCCGACACCGAACTGAAGATCTGGGATCTCGCTGAAAATAAGTTGTCGCGAGAAATTAAGAATAAATATTCACTCGAATGGCTTTCCTATTTACCCGATGAGAAATTTGCAATCTCTTGTCTGCTTTTCTCGTTGTGGAACATCACAATCGATTGAATTGAAGCATCTGGTGTTTAATCCCAGTCACATGGAGGATGACTGGAAACCGCTTTATCCTGGCAAAACATTCGGTGCCACCTCGGTCTTGACCGCTGCGATGGTGCGGCACCTGTATGAGCCTGGTTCCTATCCCTTTTTTATCGCAGCCTCACGCGCCTTAAGTGCCATTCGTGAAAATCATGCCCTTGGTGCCGGGGCTTATGATCCCAAAAACAGCGGCCATCCTTTCAACGGTTTTGATACAGACGCTGCGCATCCTGCAATAAAAGCGACTCTGCATTCGGAAGAGAACTCGAAATTTGTTTTAGCGGAAAATGATTATGCAGCGGTGTTGGTTGATCCGCAGCGATATGGCTTGAAT
>NZ_CALEMX010000471.1 GCF_937910335.1 uncultured Gimesia sp.
TTTCCGGGCTTAATGGCGATACCGCTAGATTTCATTTCCGGACACCCTGCTAGCTGATATGATTAAAGGATAATCAGTCGATTCTTCAAAATCTATATTATTATGTATAAAGTAGGTAAAAATACTAATATTAATTAGTAAGACAAATCAGTTAAAACATGTGGTTTTCGTTCCTCTGTTGATCAGAACTTTTCTGGCTGGGTTCTCACTGAGTGGGAATGTGTGAGTGGTCATTGGTTATTGCTGATTGAAAACAATGTTTCTCGCTCATTGCTATGTTTTTGAGGAGTTTTTTTGGTCAGTATTGGTTGCCATACCAAAGCGATGATTTCAGTATTTCTCTGTAATAATTACAACCCAGGTCTGAGAAGTGCCTTTTTGGTATATCCAGGGTTGACGTTATTCTAAGAATTACGAGAATGCTGCTCTTAAAAATATTATGCACCCCCCTGCCGATTCCGGCTTTCAGTTGTTTCTTCAACCTCTCATTTAGTCAACGAAATTTTCTCCCCGTCATCGTCGTCTCTTTTTAATTAATGGTTCTTCTGAAATGCATGGTTCTTACCTCACGCCCATGTCATCTTCATCACTAAGCTTATCTCCGGGAACCGTGGCCTTGAGTTTAAGGGCATTGTTTCCCTCTGCTAGTTTTGTTGATTGTGCAGATATTTGTGTGACTTCAATTCAGGCTGACAGTCGTCGTTGCCAATCGGGCGATATTTTTGCAGTGATTTCCGGAACGAAGGAAAGTGCAGAGGCATACATACCTCAAGCATTGGAAAATGGCGTCAAGGCGGTGTTGACGGGTCGGCCTCTGACCGGGCTAAGAGTTCCTCAGTGTATCGTAGCCGATGTACGAAAAGCTTATGCCGTACTATGCTCCGAATTAGCAGACCGTCCCTCACGACATTTACAGACAGTGGGAGTGACCGGTACGAACGGGAAAACGACTGTCAGTTGGCTGGTTAGAGAAGTCCTGCAAAAATCCGGAAGACAAACTGGTTTACTAGGCACGATAGAGTATCATGACAGTGTTTCTTCTCGCCCTTCCTCTCTAACAACTCCTGATGCACATGAGTTAGCGCAACTTTTGTCAGAGATGGCCAAACAAAATGCCACACATGCAGTGATGGAAGTTTCCAGCCACGCGTTGGATCAGAGCCGGTTAGCGGGAACTGAGCTTTCAGTTGGTGTGGTGACCAATATTACACAGGATCACTTTGACTATCATCAGAATCTTGAAAACTACATTGTCTGCAAGTCAAAAATTATCAAACACGTCAAAACTGGTGGAACCATTGTCTTGAATGGGGATGATCTTGCCTGCCGGTCATTTACATCAGAACTGAAAGGTGCTCAGAATTTATTGACCTATGGGATAGAAACCGAAGCGGATGTTACCTTGGAGCAGCTTCGGGAATCTGTAACAGGAGCTGAGTTCGATCTGATGTTTGAAGGATCCCGAGTGCCGGTCAAAACATCGTTACTGGGAACACATAACGTATCAAATTGTCTCGCAGCAGCAGCGGCTTGCCTGGCATTAGGCTTGTCACTGACTGAGATTTCAGAGGGCATAAACAGCCTTGAATCCGTACCGGGAAGAATGGAGTCAGTCAATAGCGGCCAACCTTTTACCGTGCTGATTGATTACGCGCACACAGATGATGCACTCAAGCACGTGATCCGTGCAGCAAAAAAAGTTACTGAAAAACGAGTCTTGTGTGTCTTTGGAGCTGGGGGAGACCGCGACCATTCGAAACGCCACTTATTAGGACTGGCAGGAAGTGAAGCAGATCAGGTTTTCATTACCAGTGATAATCCCCGCAGCGAAGATCCGGAAAAAATAATCAGGGAGATTGCTGAAGGGTGCAAAACGCAGAACTTCACTCCCGAGCTGATCGTCGACCGGAAAGAGGCAATCTGTCGAGCCCTGGCAGTCGCACAGGAAGGGGATCTTGTACTGATCGCTGGTAAAGGGCATGAATGCGAACAGATCATTGGTGATCGCAAAATTCCTTTCAGTGATCATCAGGTCGTTGAAAATTATTTCCAGGGCTTACACTCTGAGAATTCAGAGAAAATTCCCGCTTAAAACTGTAAACGTCTAATCATCTAAAGAGTATAAAGAATTCAAAGTATGGATCGTATTTCTCTCAACAAGATTTGTCAGGTTATCCAGGGAGAGTCTGGATCGCCTGATCTGATGATGTCTGACGTTGAGCGGATTTCGATCGACTCTCGCACGACCGAGGCGGGAGATTTGTTTTTTGCAATTCAAGGTAAACGATTGGATGGTCATCAATTTGTAACAGGTGCTCTAGCCCGCGGTGCGCAAGCATCTGTTGTGAATAGGGGAACCAGGACTGACAGTTTGTTACAACCCTACATTTATGTCGAAGATGTCAATCAGGCTTTTCAAGATCTGGCTTACTGGTATCGTCGTCAGCAAAAATTAACTGTCATTGGGGTGACGGGAAGTGTTGGGAAAACAACGACTCGAAATATGATCCATACAGTCTTATCGACTATTTTGAAAGGCATTCAAAGTCCTGCTAATTATAACAATGAATTCGGTGTGCCACTGAGTATCGCACAGATTGAACTGGGGCACCAGTTTGCTGTTTTAGAGTTGGGAGCATCTGCTCCCGGGGAAATAAGAGAACTGGCCCGATTAGCACAGCCGGAAATAGGAGTCATTACTGGGATTGGACCATCGCACCTGGAGCATTTTGGAAGCCTGGACCGAACAGCAGATGCGAAAGGTGAGTTATTTGAAGAGTTGCCTGAAACTGGTCTGGCGATCTTGAATGGAGACGATTCTTTTGCTTCGCAGCTGATTTCTAAAACGGCAACACGTATTTTGAAAGTCGGTCTTAGTGAGCAGAATGATTTACAGGCAATTGCAATTCAACAGACACTCGATGGTAGTTCATTTCAAGTTGATGGTACAGAATTTCTGCTTCCCCTACAGGGGAAACACTTTATCTATTCGGCTCTGTTTGCCATTGCTATAGCAAAAGAGTTTGGGTTTTCAAATCAAGATCTGGTTGAAGGTTTTCGTCAAATTGTCACAGTTCCTGGACGCTGTCATGTCGAGCAGATTGGTTCCTGGACGGTAATTGATGATTCATATAATTCCAGTCCCGTCTCGATGGCAGCCGCCTGTCATACGCTTCAGGAGTGTCCTTGTGCCGGGAAACGAATTATTGTGATGGGTGATATGCTGGAACTGGGGGCCGACTCTAAAAAGTATCATCAGGAAATCGGAGAATTGATCGCAGCGTTAAAAATAGATTCACTTTTCGTCTGTGGAAAACAGGCGGGGGCCGTTGTTCAGGGGGCGCTCACTGGAGATCTCTCTCCTGACAGAG